>JAQVZK010000236.1 GCA_028708195.1 Desulfovibrio sp. | reverse complement strand
CACGGCTATGGCCAGAATGGTTGCGCCAAGGCAGGTCTGAATAACGTTTGTGGGCAGGGCCAGGCCCAACATGGCCCCCACAATGGCACAGGCTGAGGCGATCAGCGCCACGGGGAGAGCCAAACGCAAATTGGCGAAATTACGGCGCAGCAAACCGGGACCGGCGGCCAATGCGCCTGCCAGAGCAACCAGCAGACCAGCACCGCGCACGAAGTCGAGATGGAAGGGGAAGAAGCCGCTGACCAACGGCACAAAAAGCACGCCGCCGCCTACCCCGGCCATAACGGCGATTATGCCAAGAATGAAGCAGAACCCCAGCAAAGCGAGGGGCCAGAACCACCAGGGGTGATTATCCATTGGCGCCGTGTCAACTGCCTGAGCAGGCATCTGAGCAGTGGACGACGCAGCCTGAAGACCTGCCCCATCCAGAGTGGCGGTGGTTGCAGGAACCACGGGGACTACAGGAGTTACGGGAGCCACAGCGTCAACGCCATCAACGGCACTGGAAGCAGAGGCCGAAACCTGTTGGGCGGGTTGGGCCTGATCCCCATTCTGGGCCAAGGCCACCACTGGTGCGGCTAAAAGCAGAAAAAGCATGACGGGCAGCAGCACAAGCGTTGCCGTACAATCCCTTGCGCCTCTTTTGAGGTCTTCTCGAAAAGCACAGGCCATTGTCTCCCCCTTGCGCCCTTGACCGACGCATTTGTTTTTTCGGTTAGGGCAAGACTAGGCTGTGCAGCGCACCCACACCATCGGGAGAATCCTGATTTATGAAACAAGGTTCTAAGGATTTTCCCCAGGCGAAGCACTCTGGCCGCAGGCGCGGCCTCAAAAAGCGCAAAAATGAAAAGACAAGGCAAAATGCGAAAGAAAATTGACACTGCCCGGGTATTTTACCCTTTGCAAAGGCCAATCCCCCTGCGGCTTCAGCTTTGAAAAGAGGTCAGACCTTGAGCAGGCCGTGGCGGATTGCAATCTTGACCAGATCACCGACGGACCCGGCCTGCAGTTTAGTGAGCAGGTTGTACTTGTGGGTTTCTACTGTTTTGGGGCTTATGTGCAGATCACTGGCAATGGCCTTGATGCTTTGGCCGCCAGCCAGAAGCCGGAATATTTCCTTTTCCCGGGGTGAGAGAGCACTTAGGTCGCCAGTCCCTTCGCCGCCAGAGTCATCCGCCGCCTCCCGGCGTTGTCGCAACAGGGCCGCCAGACGCCCCCCCGGATCGGAAAAACTCAAAAAGATTTCACCTTGGCGCACACTTTCAATAGCGCGCAAAAGTACGCCCGGCTGTTCAGATTTACGCACATGGCCCATGATACCTATATCGAGAAGTTCCGGCAGCCAGCGCTGGTCCTCATGTCCTGTGTAAATAAGAATACGAGTTCCGGGGCGTACTTCCAGCACGGCGCGAGCCGTTTCAACACCGTTCATGCCGGGCATGCCCAAGTCCAGCACCATAAGGTGCGGGCCCAAGGATGCGGCCAGGGCCACGGCTTCTCCGCCTGAAAGCGCCATGCCCACTACCCGCAAATGGGCGTAAGGAGCCAACAGGCTGCGCACGCCTTCCATCAGCAATTTGTGGTCATCTACCAGCAGAATGCGGCAAATTTCATTTTGCGCCTGTGCCATATGCCTGTCCTGTCTCCCGGCATCGCGGCATCAGCCTGCCCCGTAGAAACAGGCGGCCTGAAGCGGGCGATTCAGGTTATGCAGAGCTATAACAGAAAGATGGATGCCAGCCCAAGAAAGATAAAAAAGCCCGCACCGTCTGTGATAGTGGTGAGAAAAATACTGGAAGCGTGCGCGGGATCACGCCCAAGAGCGCGAAAAATAAGGGGTATCGAACCGCCGGATATGGCCCCCAGCAGCATGTCGCACATGAGCGCCCCGCCCATAACAGCGCCAATGGCAGCCACCCCCGTGAACATCCACGCGCCAACAAAGGCAGTAATAGCCATGACAACACCCGTGACAAGGCCAATCTTGCCTTCGCGCACAACGGCCATCCAGGCTTTTTTCTGGTCAAAGCGGTCGGTGGCCAACTGGCGAATCATGACGGCCAGAGCCTGCTGCCCCGTATTGCCCGCCTGATTGGCCACCATAGGCATAAGCACGGCCAGCACAGCCATTTCGGCTATGCTGCCCTCAAACATATACACCACCGAGGCAGACAGGGCCGAGTTGAACATGTTCACAAAAAGCCAGGGCAGGCGTTTACGCACGCTCTCTTTCCAGGGAGTGTCCACGCTTTCTTCCGGGTCGGCGCCCACCATGCCCAGCATGTCGGCGCTGGCCTCTTCGTGCATGATGTCCATAATATCATCATAGGTGATGACACCCATGATGTGCCCGTCGTTATCCACAACAGGCATGGCCATGAAATTGTAGTGCGAAAGCAGACTGGCCACTTCGCGCCTGTCCGTATCGTAGGTAACGCTGATGACGCTCTGCCCCGCTACCGCGTCGCCCACAATGGTGCCGGGGCGGGCCAGCATGAGGTCGCGCAAAGAAAGCACGCCCACAAGCACGTCGTGCGAATCCACCACATAGCCGTAATAAGGGCTTTCTTTTTCTGACATTTCAGCGCGAATATGCGCAATGGCCTCATCCACTGTCTGGTTGCCTTCCAGCAGGATGAGCTCAGTGTTCATGGCCCCGCCCGCAGAATCAGGATCAAAATTGAGCAGGCTGCGCAATTCGTCCGAATCTTCGCGGGTCAGTTTTTCAAGCAGCGCGTCGCGGTGATCCTCGTCCAGTTCGTCCAGCACGTCGGCGGCGTCGTCTGGCGACATTTCGGCAATGATCTGGGCGGCAACGTCCGTATCCAGATTTTCCAGCACGTCGACGGCCATGTTGCCATCAAGCTCGGCCAGGGCCTCGGCGGCATCTTCCTTGGGCATGCGGGCGAGGGTGCTCACCTGCTTCGCAAGGCTCATATTTTCAAGATGGTCGGCCATGTCGGCCGGATGAATGAATTCCTGATCCAAAAATTCGGGGTCGTATTCCTCGTCAATGGCAGCCTGCTGCGCGAAAGCAGATGAAGCGGTGGGCTCCCCTTCTCTTGCATGACCTGCCGCAGAGGGCGTCACGTCTGCGCCGGCTCCGGCATCGGCTCCGGCGTCGGCATAGTCTTCAGTATGACCGCCGGCTTCAGCATGGCTTTTGCCCGTGCTTGCAACGTCAGCACGGTCATTGCTGCCGGGGGCGGATTTTTCTGGTGTGGCGTTTGCGGACGCGCCCGGCTGCTGGTCTGTCAACGAAACTGCAGGCTGAACGTCACGGGCTTCTTCCCGCGTCATGGCCTCATCGGCCGCAGTGTGGTGTTTGTCTTTGTAGTCTGCCATAGTGCGCCTTTCATCCAAAAATACATCCCGAAGGAGCGATGATGCCGTAAATTGCGCCTTTTAGACGGTAAGGCGCATATGTGAAAATGTTCTCTTGTGGCTCACGCGGCTTGACGCAACGCACTGGGCATTCTATCTACTTTAAATCACCCGCACAACGGCGCAATCCGCCGTGTGGGAACCATCACGCCGCATGTGGCGTCTGGCCACAGCGGGCGCCCTTTCACTTAGCATGCGTAAGAAATGGGGACAAGCGCAATGTACACGCCCTGGGCCGCTTTTTTTTCACCGGAAGGACAGCGGCTTCTTCAAAAATGCATAGATCTCGCCCTGGAAGAAGACGGCCCGGAACTGACCGCCAAGGGCCTTTTTGCTCCCGAAGCGTGCCTGCACGCCGCCATACGCGCCAAGCAGGACACCCTGGTGGTGGGTCTGCCCATCATTGGCCCGGTGTTCCGCGCTTTGGGCTCGCCCTTCAAATGGCAGGCTCTGGCCGCCGAAGCAGCGTTTGTGCCCGCCATGACCGAGGTGGCCCGCATTATAGCGCCCGCCGTGGCCATGCTCAAAGCCGAGCGGGTCATTCTCAACTTTATAACCCACCTTTCGGGCATAGCCAACCTCACGGCATGTTATGTGCGCGAGCTTGAAGGCACAGGCGTGCGCCTGCTCGACACACGCAAAACCACGCCCGGTATGCGCTGGCCTGAAAAATACGCCGTGCAAGCTGGCGGGGCTTGTAACCACCGCAAAAACCTTGCGGAAATGCTCATGCTCAAAGACAATCATATCGACGCCGCAGGCTCCATCACCGCTGCGGTGGCGACATTGCGTGCCCGCTACAGCCCCTGCCCGCCCATTGAAGTGGAGTGCCGCACTCTTGACCATGTGCGAGAAGCCATTG
>JAQVZK010000235.1 GCA_028708195.1 Desulfovibrio sp. | reverse complement strand
CGATATTCTGTCTGCCGGCGGTGTTTGCGCTGCCGTTATTCTGTCTATCGGCAGTGTTTGCATTGCCGTTACTCTGTGTGTCCACAATGCCCGCGCTGCCGTTACCTTGCTTGTCGGCAGGAATGCGCGTTTGCTCAAGGCCTGTGCGTAACCGGGCTGCGGCATCCTGTTTGCGGCAGAACGCCTCCCACTGTGCCTGGCCCACCAGCCCCAGCTTGCGGCCCAGGGGCGTCAGGCGCACATCGGCATTATCCTCACGCAGCAGCAGGCGGTGCTCCGCGCGGGAGGTAAACATGCGGTAGGGTTCCTGCGTACCAGATGTGACAAGGTCGTCAACAAGTACAGCCATATAGGCTTCGTCACGGCCAGGCAGAAAAGGCGGCAGGTCGCGCAGGCGGCAAGAAATGTTCAGCGCGGCCCACAAACCCTGCGCGGCCGCTTCCTCGTAGCCGGAGGTACCGTTGATTTGCCCGGCCAGCCACAGACCGGGCACGGCCTTGCTTTCAAGGGTGGGCATGAGCTGCACGGGATCGGAAAAATCATACTCAATGGCATATCCGGGGCGCAGCATGACGGCGTTTTCCAGGCCGCGCACGGCGTGTATCATGGCTAGCTGCACGTCCAGCGGCAGGCTCGTGGGAATGCCATTGGCGTAAACCTCGGCGCTGTCGATGCCTTCTGGTTCTAAAAAAATCTGATGGCGTTCCCTGTCGGGAAAGCGCGCGACCTTGTCTTCAATGGAGGGGCAGTAGCGCGCGCCTGTTCCCTTGATGATGCCTGTAAACATCGGCGAACGGTCAAATCCGCCGCGGATGATTTCATGGGTGCGGTCATTGGTCCAGGTTATGTGGCAGGGAACCTGGGGCAGCACCGGGCCAGGGCCGTGAAAACTGAAGGCCGGGGGCGGATTGTCCCCTCTTTGTTCCTCCAGCACCGAGTAGTCTATGGAAGAATTGAGCAGCCGGGGGGTGGTGCCGGTTTTCAGGCGTCCAAGCTCAAAGCCCAGCGAGCGCAGGCTGTCTGAAAGGCCAATGGCCGGGGCGTCGCCCAGGCGGCCACCGGGGATGCTGGTAAGCCCCATGTGTATGCGCCCGTCCAGAAAAGTTCCCGTGGTCAACAGTACGTGACGGGCAAAAAAACTGAGCCCCTGGGCCGTGCGCACGCCAGTGGCCCCATTGTCGCCGGAGGCTATTTCAATGACAGAATCCTGCCGGACGCGCAGGCCGGGGGTGGAATACAGGGTTTTCTGTACCACGCGCTGGTAGGCCAGACGATCCATCTGGGCGCGGGTGGCGCGTACGGCAGGGCCCTTGCTCATGTTGAGCACGCGAAACTGTATGCCGGCCGCGTCGGCCCACAGGCCCATCATGCCGCCAAGGGCGTCAATTTCGCGGGTCATGTGCCCCTTGGCCAGGCCGCCGATAGCCGGGTTGCAGGAAAGGTAGCCCAAACGGTCAAGGTTGCCGCTCACAAGCAGCACGTTGTGCCCCATGCGGGCCAGAGCCACGGCGGCTTCGCAACCAGCGTGGCCGCCACCGGCCACAATGCAGTCAAATATGGCAGATTTGGTATCAGGCATGGACGGGGCTCATTACTATGTGGGTGAAAACCTGGGCATCTTTAATGGCAGCTGTGATGGAAGAGCATTCGTTGGGCTGATGGCAGGTATTTGCAAGGCAGCTCCACACTGCGGCGGCAAGGCCGCGCTGGCGCAACTGGGCAGCCACTGTGGCCCCGCCAATGCCGATGGTTTTGGCCTCAACGCCATAAATACGGGCAACAGCGGCACTCAGGGCCGCCACAATGGGGCTGGTTTCAGCCACGCTTGAGGCCGCCTGCTGCTGCACCACGCTGATCTCTATCTGCACGCCGTGGCGTTCTTGCACTTCATCTGCCAGTTCGCGCATTTTGTCCAGCACAGTTTGCGGATCGACCTGGGGCAGCAGGCGGCAGTCCACATAAAAAACGTCACTGCCGGGCACGGTGTTGATGTTGGGCACGTTGGCCTCATGTTTGCCGGGCACGAAAGTGGATGTTGGCGGGTTGAACAGAGGGTTGGTGTCGCCAAAGGCGGCCCGCAGGCCGTTGTGGCAGGCCAGCGCCATGTCTGCCCCGGCCAGAAAGGCATTGCGTCCCTTGTGGGGGGTGGAGGCATGGCACTGTGCGCCGGTTGTGTGCACCTTGAGCCAGAGTTGCCCTTTTTCGGCCACTTCTATGACATCACCACGGCGGGACCCTGCGTCGGGCACGATGTAGAGATCGTCCTTGCCGAAAAGTCCGGGGTCTGTTTTGAGCACGTGTTCCAGACCGTAGGCGCTGCCCGTCTCTTCATCGGCCATGAACACAAGGCCCAGGCTCAGTTTGGGGGTGCAGTTGTGCTGGTGCAGTTCTTCTGCCAGCAAAAGCATGCTTGTGATGGCCTGCTGGTTGTCTTCTACGCCACGGCCAAAGAGCAGGTCGCCCTCGCGGCGCACCTGCCAGGGGTCGGAGTGCCACGCCGCCAGATCGCCGGGGGGCACGATGTCCATATGGCCGAAGAGCCACAGGGTACGCTTTTCTTTGCCAGCAATGCGCGCAACAAGGTTGGGGCGCTGCCCCGAAGATACGCGGGAATCTGGCGCGTCAACACGCAGAATATCTGTCACGCCGCACGTCTCAAGCCATTGCGTTACAAGAGCTGCCTTGGCTTCTTCGCCATCGCCGCCATTGTCCGGCCCGAGGGCAGGGCAGGCGGTGAGGGCGCTTTGCAGGGCAACCACGCGGTCTTCGCGTTCAGCCAGGCCGCGTAACAGGGCGTCCATAGTGTTGTGCATGTGTTTTTTCCTGGCGTTGGAGCAAGGCTGTCTTGAAAACATTTATCCGTTTTGCGCCGACTTTTATGCATCGGTGTCACAAGGCTGCGCGAAGCGTGCCCGGCAGGCGGGCATTGGGCAAAAAACGCAAAGGGCTGCGCAAGCAGCCCTTTGAGGAAAATCCGCGGAATGGCGCTGCACCGGCATGATCCAAAGAAACGGAAAACGGCTCCGCGCCGCACAGGTAAACCTGTTGACGGAACAAAAGCCGAAAATCCGATGTCTTCCATCCATATCCGTATACAGGCAAAACCCGTATCTGGTGTGCTCGCCTGCGCGGGGATGCGCAGCACCCTCAAACCGGATCTGAAGCAGTTCAGAGGGCCGGTCAAAGGGCAGACGGGCTGGTCTAGCGACCCTTGGCGGCGCGCTTGGACGCCTTGAGGGGGTTGACCTTGGCACCAGAGCCAGTTGAGGCCTTGAGATGGGTGGCGAAGTTACAGCGACCACCGACCCACTTCTTGAAGGGAACGGGGTAGCTGGAGCAGAACTGCTCCTCAGCAAATTCGCGCACGCGGTCACAGCCAGTACACTGTTCCACCACCGGCGAAAGGACAAAACCGTTAAGCACCACACCTTCAGCGGTCTTGGTGGCGTTTTCCAGAGCGGTCATAGCAAAACCTCCATGCGCAGAAGCGCCGTATTGCGAAATAGCGGCGGCACAGGGCCGCCGGTTCGGAATGGAGAAATATAGCCGAACATGCGCCGCTGTCAAGAGGGCAAAGGGCGGGAATTTCGCGCCCGAAGCCGTGAAGGACAGACGAGGCCCGCCAGCGGGCCGCCAAAGCACGGCCTATCCGGCGGTTTTTTCAGGCTATCGGCATGCGCGCAAGGCTCAGGCCCGGTCTGCCGCGCGCCGTACAAAATTGCGCACCTGCACCATCTCACGGCACAAGGCATCGTAGTCAAAACGGCTGAATTTGCCGTCCATATAGACAATTTCACCGTCTACCATCGTCATGCGGGTTTCCATACCTGTGGCTGCGTACACGAGGTGTGAAACCACATTATACATGGGCTGCATGTTGGGGGTCGTCAGGTCCAGGGCCACACAGTCGGCGGCCTTGCCCACGGCGAGGCAGCCCAGGCGTTCGTCATGCATGGCGGCGGCACCGCCCAGGGTGGCCATGTCCAGTACCGTCTGGGCGGGCAGCAGGGTGGGGTCCTGGCCGACGAGCTTGTGCAGCAGGGCGGTACGGCCCATTTCGGTGAACATGTTCAGCCGGTTGTTGCTGGCAGCCCCGTCTGTGCCCAGGGCCACGCGCATGCCGCGCGCAAGCATGGCGGGTACCGGGGCTGTTCCCGAGGCGAGTTTCATATTGGACGATACGTTGTGGGAGACAACAGCGCCGCTGGCCGCCAGGGAATCCAGCTCTCCCGGGGTTACGTCCACCA
>JAQVZK010000234.1 GCA_028708195.1 Desulfovibrio sp. | reverse complement strand
ACAGTTTTCCCCAGAATTTAGCCTGCTTTTTCCAGAATTCGTCTCCGGTACGCACATAGCGGGTCTCCATCCAGGCAATAATTACCGAGAGACCAAGCGTAAGAGGCACGAAAATGAAATGAAAAAACACGGCCACAGCAAATTGCAGACGCGAAAGCATTACGACGTCCATTAGGCCCTCCTTGTATATCCTTCCCATCCTTACTATTTTCAACCAGCGAAAGCAAGTGATTATGAATATTAGTATGGCCACATTTCCTTGATCTGCGCAGGTCGCAAAGCCTTTATTCCTTTTTGTAAAAAACCTCTTGATGTACTCTCAGCGCAACTTTTTTCATATTCTGCCCTTTCACGTACTTGAAAAACACAAAAACCGCATTATCTTTCAAAGATATAACTTTTCAGGAGGTTCGTCATGGCAGAGGCTGGTAAAAAACCCCGCCAGTTCCGTGCAGAGGTGCGTAAGGTCTTACATATCCTGACCAACTCCCTGTACACCAACCGTGAAATTTTTTTGCGTGAACTTATTTCCAACGCATCGGACGCGTTGGACAAACTGCGCTTTCGCGTCAACCGCGGCGAAAGCCCGAGCTTGCCCGACCTGCCGCTCGAAATACGCATAACCCTCGACAAGGAAGCCAAAACCCTCACCATAGCCGATACCGGCCTTGGCATGACCGCTGAAGAACTGGCCGAAAATCTGGGCACCATCGCCAAATCAGGCTCGGAACAGTTTTTGGCTGACGTGGCTGCCGAAAACGCCGCCAAGGTCAAATCCGGCAATGGCCGTGGGCATGAGGGCGACACCGAAAGCTCGGAGGCCGTGGCAGACGCCGCCAACATCATCGGGCGTTTTGGCATTGGCTTTTACTCTATCTTTATGGTGGCAAACAAGGTTGAGGTCACCTCAAGACCCGCTTTTGGCAAAGACAGCACCGCGCACACCTGGAGCAGCGACGGCCTTGGCACCTACAAGGTCACCCCGTCTGAAGATGCCGAACCCGCGCGCGGCACCGTCATCACCGCCTGGCTCAAGGACGATGCCGAGGAGTTTCTTGAAAAATTCCGCGTAGAATCGGCCATCCGCAAGCATTCGGCCTTTGTGCCCTTTCCTGTCCTTGTGGACGGAGAGCAAGCCAATACCCAGCCCGCCCTGTGGCGCGAGCCCAAGTTTTCCATCACCAAAGAGCAGTACGCAGCCTTCTACAAGGCCCTCACCTACGATCAGGCAGACCCGCTGGACGAACTGCACTTCTCGGTTGACGCTCCCGTGCAGTTCAATGCATTGCTCTTCATTCCCTCCATCGCCCAGGATTTCTTTGGCTCTGACCGCGACTTCTGGGGGCTGGATCTCTACGCCCGGCGTGTGCTCATCCAGCACCGCAACAAGGAGCTGATCCCCGAGTATCTGGCCTTCCTCAAAGGCGTTGTGGATACCGAAGACCTGCCTCTCAACATCTCGCGCGAAACCCTTCAGGAAAACGTGGTCCTGCGCAAGATCAACCAGGTCATCGTCAAACAGACCCTGAGTCACCTGGAAAAAATGGCCCGCAATAATGCGGATAAATACAATGACTTCTGGCGGCTGCACGGCAAGATATTCAAGCTTGGCTACCACGACTTCGCCAACCGCGAACGCGTGACCGCCCTGCTGCGCTTCAATTCCTCAACCCAGGCCGACGCCGAAGCCCTGACCAGCCTTGACGACTACATGAGCCGTGCCCCCGAAGGACAAAAAAACTTCTGGTATGTGGCCGCGCCCAACCGCGAGGCCGCCCGCCTGAACCCGCATATGGAGCTCTTTCGCCAAAAGGGCATAGAGGTTCTTTATCTCTATGAACCTATTGACGAATTTGCCATGGACGGCCTCGGTCGCTACAAAGAGTGGGAATTCAAATCCGTGGAAGCCGCGGGCGACGACGCCCTCAAGGACTTTGCCGATAAAGAGGAAGCCGCCCGCGAAAGCGCAGCCCCCCTTTCGGACGAAGACACCACCAGCTTTGAAGCCCTCATGGCCAAAATGAAAGAACTTCTTGGCGACAAGGTTACGGATGTGCGTGTTTCACGCCGCCTGGCCGACAGCCCGGCCGTGCTGGTTTCGCCCGACGGCGGCATGTCGTCATCGATGGAAAAGCTGCTCAAGGTCATGCAAAAAGACGACTCCCTGCCCGTCAAGATTCTGGAAGTCAACCGCGACCACCCCCTATTGCGCAGCATGCTGCGCATGTTCAAGGCTGACCAGGGCGACAAGACCCTGGCTGAAATGACCCAGGGCGTCTTTGACGCCAGCCTGCTGCTGGACGGCTACCTCAAAGACCCGCAGGCCTTGGCCGCGCGTACCAACAAGCTGCTCGAAGAAGCCGCCGCCTGGTACACCGAGGTACGCAAGCTGTAACAAGCGCTTTCAGAGTTTTGCGCGGCACCCCAGGGGCAATGCCATATGCCATACCAGAGCCGCAAGTTCCTCCATAGAGATACAAAAAGCCGGGATTGCCCCCGGCTTTTTGTGCTCCATGCGCTCTGACCTGACTGGTAATGTGTCTGCGGGCCTACAGAATCCTCACGCCGTCTTCTTCAACAAGCACAGTGTATTCCCAGCGCACGCCGCCCCAGCGGTTGTAATAGAGGCCCGGTTCAACGGTAACCACCATGCCCGGCTCAAGCACGCCCTCAGAGCGGGGCGAAAGGCCCGGCGCTTCGTGGGTTTCAAGACCCACGCCGTGGCCCAGACCGTGCGTAAACGCTTCTGCGGTTCCGGCCTTTTCAAAAACAGCCCGCGCATGCCCATAGGCATCACGCATGGGCTGGCCCGGGTGCATAAGCTCAATGGCCGCAGTCTGCGCCTGACGCACCAGATCATAGGTACGGCGAAAATCGTCCGTGGGCTGCTCACCCACCCAGAAGGTGCGCGTCTGGTCAGAGCAATAATCGTCTACGCGGCAGCCCACATCAATGAGCACCGGGCAGTTCTCTGTAATAAGGTCTTCTCCCGGTATGGCGTGGGGCAAGGCCGCGTTTTTGCCCACGGCCACAATGTTGGCAAAGGCCAGCTCCGATGCCCCGTTTTCACGAAAAAACCGCTCGATAAACCAGCTTATCTCAGCCTCTGTGCGGCCCGGCTCAAGCTGGCCTTCCACCCACTGCAGCATCTTGTGGTTGAGAGCAAAGGATTTTTCCAGCGCGGCCACTTCGCAAGGCTCCTTGATACGGCGCAAATGCTCCACAAGACCGTCCGCCGCTTCACAATACAAACCCGGCCCTGCCGTGCGCAAATCGCGGGCAAAGGCAAGGCTCAGGCCCTGCGCCTCAACCCCGATGCGCCCGCCCAGGCACCGCAGCAAGCCGTAAATATCCCTGGCTGCATAGCCGCCGTAAATAAAAATGCGCTCCACATCCCACAGGCGGGCGGCAGCGTCCAGATAGCGCGCGTCCGTTGCCAGCCAGTCGCGTCCGTCTGCGGTGATGACCAGCCGCCCGGCGCTCTCATTGTACTGCGGATCGTGCAGTTCAAAACCCGAAAGATAAAAGCGGTTGGCTGCCTGGCTGACAAGCAGCGCATCCAGGCCGCGGGCTCGCATGGCCGCACGCAATTTTTCCCGCCGGTTGGCATAAATGTGGTTCATGTCGGTTCTCCTGTCTCCAGTGTAGCGCGAGTAACATGGACTGAAAAGTTGAAAATGCCGGGGCTCGCGCATGGCGGCCACGCCCGCCCAAAACAGCGCGGCAGAAAAAATCCGCATTTGCCCCGTACGCCCCACCATCAGTAAGCCCACCAGCTTACGACGAAATTGCGCAATACCGTAAAAATCAATACAAAAAAAGAGTATTTAATTATCAACATATGCGGATTAGCCCGGTTGACCACCTGACCAAGTGCGCCTATACTTTTTGCATGTCGCAATCATCATCATGCGAGCTGAGTGTTCTGGACCTCGTGCCCTTTGGGCAGACCGGCAACGAAAGCCGCTTTTTCGCACTGCGCCTTACCCGCCCCGAATGGACCAAGTGGCGGCCTGGCCAGTTTGTTATGATCCGCCCCCAGTCTTTCGGTCTTGAAATTCCCTGGGCGCGGCCCCTTGGCATATGCCATATGACGGCCCGCCACATGATCTGTTTCTTTCAGGTCGTGGGCAAGGGCACCAAGCGTATGTCCGAGCTGCACCCCGGTGAAAAGGTGCGCGTGTGGGGCCCCCTGGGCAACGGTTTTGTTGTCGAACCTGACACCCCCACCCTTCTGCTGGCCGGTGGCATGGGTATTGTT
>JAQVZK010000233.1 GCA_028708195.1 Desulfovibrio sp. | reverse complement strand
AAACTTCTGCAACTGGACGATCTGTGGCGCATGGTGCGCGTCAACGGAAACTTGCTTTTGCGCACGGTCTGCCTGTTGGTCCAGACCAATATATTTATGGCTTCCTCGGCGTCCTTTGGCACCCTCACCCTTTCGGCCAACGCCATCCTTTTTCAGGTCATGCTCTGTTTTTCATATGTTTTTGAAGGCATTGCCAACACATCCAGTGTACTGGCTGGCCGCGCGGCTGGCAGCCACTGCCCCGACATGCTGACCAGGGTGCGCCACTGCACGCTCCTGTGGACCATAGGCAGCGCCCTTGGCATGGTTGCCCTGTATCTGCCCCTGCGTACCTCCTTGTTGGCTCTATTCACTGATCTGCCAGATGTGCTGGCCACGGCAGCAGCGTACAGCCTGTGGGGGGCGCTTTTTCCCCTGTGCGCAGGTTGGGGTTTGACATTTTATGGCCTGTTCACAGGGGCCAGCGTGACCCGGCCTGTTTTTTTGTCAACGCTTTGCGCCCTGGCGGCATTTATTCTGGCCTGGGCCGTGGCTGTACCCCTATGGGGCAACAACGGTCTGTGGTTTGCCTACACGGTATTTTATCTGGGACGCAGTGTTTTTCTCTCGCCCTGGTGGCAATTTTTGCGCCGCGCCGCCACGTTCGCGCCGCGCCCTGTTACCGCATAATAACTGAATCATTTTGGTATAAAGGAAGGACTAATGGACGATATCAAAAGCGTATGGAGCAGCATGAAAGCCGGAGAAAAAAAACGCGCCGTCATGTGTGCTGAAGACGTAGATATGCCTGCCACCATCATCACCGGACTGCGCCCAGGCAAAACCGTTTTGCTGACTGCGGGCATTCACGGGTGCGAATATTGCAGCATACAGGCGGCCATTGAACTGGCTGAAGAACTACGCCCCGAGGAAGTGAGCGGAACCTTGCTTATCATTCATATTGCCAATCCTTCTGGCTTCAAGGAGCGCCTGCCCGAAGTGGTGGCCGAGGACGGCAAGAACCTTAACCGCGTTTTCCCCGGCAGGGCTGACGGCAGCAAGGCCGAACGCATTGCCTGGCACATCACTGCCCTACAGAAAAGCGCCGACTTTTATATCGACATGCACGGCGGCGATCTGCACGAAAGCATGCACCCCTTTGTTTTTATTCCCGGCGTGGCCGAGGAATCTGTAACCCAGGCCGCCCGCGAAGCTGCACTGACCCTTTCAGTCGATATGCGTGTGCGCTCACGGGCCACCACCGGGGCCTACAATTCAGCCGCCATTTTGGGGGTGCCATCCATGCTGATTGAGCGTGGGGGCAACGGCCAGATCAGCAGAACCGAGGTTGACGCCTATAAGCGCGATGTTCGTTCGGTGCTGGCTCATCTGGCCGTATTACCTGCCGACCGCCTTATACCGCCAGCGCAGCGCCCGCAGCAACGTGAGCTCGACAGCGCCGTCTACCTTGAAGCTGACACTGAAGGATGCTGGCACCCTTGTGTGGCACCTGGGCAGCCAGTGTCACAGGGCCAGCCCCTTGGCGAGGTGCGCACCAGCTTTGGTGAGCCGTGTCGCCAGTATGCGGCTGAACGCGATGGCAGGGTTTTATACATGACCGTGTCTCTGGCTGTGGAAAGAGGCACCCCCCTTGTAGCTTATGGCTAGAAAAAATTTGGCCGCTCCGCTTCTTCAAGACATATATGCCAATAGGTTACAGGTAAAATTATGGAATTTCGCCAACTGGAATGTTTTGTTCGCACCGCAGACTTCGGCAGCACATGCCGGGCCGCCGAGTCACTGCATACTTCGCAATCCAGTGTCAGCAAGCACATCACCGCTCTGGAACGTGAACTTGAAATCACGCTTTTTGTGCGCACGAACCGGGGGGTACGCCTGACCCCTGACGGGCACGAACTATACGACCACGCGCGGCGCATACTGCAAAATGCCCGAATGATGCAGACAATGAGCGGAAAAAAACGACATCAGAAATTCCGTATTGCCTGTTACGCCTCAGCGATGATCTCAAGGCTGTTCTGCGATTACTACATGACGTTACCGCAAGGGGAGTACAAGGGCATCTTTCTGGAAGGCACGGTCGAAGAAATTATTGACTATGTTCATAATGATATTACCGAGATCGGCATCGTTTTTCTTCCTGAAAACAAACACAAGTACTTTGAACGGTTATTGGCTGGCAAGAATTTGGGTTTTGTGGAGATTTCTCGTCACGACCTCTGCATTTATGCCAGTGAAAAAAGCTCCCTCTACAACAAAAGCATCGTCCACTTTTCAGAACTGGAGAACGTACGCTTCATTCAGCGTGTGGACGGATTTTTCTCTGTAGAAAACAATCTTGGCGGCTATGGTCAGGATCTTTTTGCAGATGTACAGATCAACAAGGTCATTACCACCAACAGCGACAACCAGCTCATCGAGACCATCCTCAATACCGATCTCTGCAACATCGGCATACGCCTTATCAATAGTAATTACCGTAAATACGCCATCAAAGACATTCCTATAGCGGGATGCAGCGGCTGCCTGAGCCTCGGTTACATCAGGCGCAACAAAAGCACCATGTCGCCTGAAGTGGGCAGTTTTCTGAAGCGCATTGTGGAAAACCTTTGCGCCGTGCAACACGGCCAAAGGCGGGGGCCCAAGCATAATCAGCACAGTTTTCTGTAAACCAATACGAGAGGAGAGGAGTTTTTCATGACACGCAAACTCACCACACTGCTTCTTGCAGCGTCCCTGCTTATGGGGGCGGTCAGCGTCAGCCACGCTGTGGATTTCAAGGTCAAAGGCGTCTGGAACATGAATTTTGAATACGGCAGCGGTGGCAATTTTACAGAGCGGGGGCGCTCTGTAAACGGTAACAAGGCGGCGCATGTGACGGGTTGGGGGCGGTATGGCGAAGACCAGTTTGAAGCCAAATCTCGCGTGCGCTTGCAACTGGACGCGGTGGCCTCTGAGTCGCTGTCTGGCACGGTGTATTTTGAAATCGGCGGTATCACCTGGGGCAGAGCCAGCAAGGGCGGTGCACTGGGTGCAGATGGCAACAATGTGGTCAAGATCAAGCACAGCTATCTTGATTGGGTTGTACCGCAAACCAACGTTAAGGTGCGCATGGGCATTCAGCGCGTTTTTTTGCCTGACTTTACTACCGAAGCCTCTCAGGCATTCGATGCCGACGTAGCTGGCGTGGTGGCATCCGCCCCAATCAACGACAATCTTTCTCTGTCGGCCTTTTGGGTTCGTCCCTACAACGACAACTGGGCCGGGGACACCCAGTCCCCCCAGAATTATCTGGATAACTTTGACATTTTCGGCCTGAGCGCCCCTGTGCGTCTTGATGGCGTAAACGTCACGCCCTGGGCCATGCTTGGGATGTTCGGCAGCAACACATTCCGCAAAAGCAACGATTTTTACGGCAAGAATTCCACGGGCGCGGGTGCCTTGGGCCTGGCCCCCGCCGTGTACGCCCTCAAAAATTCAAAAGTGGGCCGCCAGATCGCCGATGCTTACTCCACAGTGCTTTGGGCGGGCATAACAGGTGAAGTGGTAAAATTTGATCCCTTCCGCGTGGCGGCCAGTTTTAACTATGGCGCGGTCGATACTGGTGTAGAAGCGCTCAATCGTAAAGGCTGGTATAGCGCCCTACTGGCCGAGTACAAGCTCGATTGGGGAACGCCCGGCATATACGGCTGGTACTCCAGCGGCGATGACGACAACGTCAGGAACGGCTCTGAGCGCATGCCCAATGTGGAAGCCAACAACGAAAGCACCAACGCCATGTCCAGCTTCGGCACCCTGGGCACCTGGACTTTGGGCCGCGACACCCTCATTGGCTCCACCTTTGCTGGCACCTGGGGCGTGGGCGCGCGCGTCAAGGACGTGAGCTTTTTCGACAAACTCAAGCAAACGTTCCACATAAATGTTCTTGGCGGCACCAACAGCCCGGCAATGGCCAAGTACATCAAAGGAGCCAAGGGCGTGGACGGCCACACCAGCTTCACTCCCGATACGGGTACCGGTTCGGCTGATTTTAATTCCGCCAACTACTACGGCCTCTATCTGACAAGTCAGGACTACGCAGCGGAATTTGGCGTCACCACTACCTACCAGATATATGACAACCTGCGCCTGCTGGTGGAAGCCAACTACATTGCCCTGTGGCTGGATCAGTCGCATGGCGTATGGGGTGGCTATACGGCAACCGACGGCAGCCGGGTGGGGGCCAACAGCACCACCGATGCCTGGAACGTTAACGTGAGCTTCATC
>JAQVZK010000232.1 GCA_028708195.1 Desulfovibrio sp. | reverse complement strand
GTGAAAGCCAGCGTCTTTAGGCGCAGCCGGTAACGGGCCCTTATAGGGCCAGAGCAAACCACCCGCTATGCGGGTGGTGCTGATTTGGTGGGCAGTACAGGACTTGAACCTGTGGCCCCCGCCTTGTAAGGGCGGTGCTCAACCAACTGAGCTAACTGCCCGAAATTCTCGGTCAAGAAAAATACCACTACTGCATTTTTAAATATTTGTCATCATCAAATTATGCCAAGTGGTTGGTCGGCAACAGCTCCAACCAACGATTTTAGCCCACAATTTTGAGGTAAAGCGCAATATGGGGGTGCTCTATGGGCAAAAGATGGCACCGGCTTTCTGCATTACCCTGTTGAGGTTTGGGCAAAACGGCGTCCGACTGTGGAAGATGCCCCGTAATCAGCCAGACATTTCAGCAGGGTAAGAAGTCGCCTTTTTACTGGTCAAGGGCGGGTTGGCTTTGTGGCAGTGGTGTGCGTGAAAGGGCAGTGCCTGGCGACCCTGTTTTGTGCCAGAAGGCATATTGCAGCCTGCTGAAACAAGGGCAAGATGCAAATTTTGTTGAGAAGCGCAGATGCCCGGTGTTTTCTGGTCTGCCCACTGTCGATCTGGCAGGGGCAGACCAGAATGTATGTGTTTGGTTACGGTTTGAGCTGATTAACGTAGGTAGCAATAGCCTTGATCTGTTCAGGAGACAGTGCTTTAAGGGTGTCTTGCATTTTCAGCAGCGGGCCAGAGGCCGAGCTCATATTTTTTACTTTTTCCATGCTGGCTACCAGGCCGTCCACGGGCTTGCCCATCATTTTGGCAGGGGTAGGCGTATGACAGGACATGCAATTTTTTTCGTACAGTTCCGCACCGGTTTTTTGCGCAGCATCCTGGGCCACTGCGGAGTGCACTCCCGCGACGAGCAGGAATGCGGCTAGCGTGAGAACACCGTATCGCAGATATTTTGTCATACTTTTCTCCTTGTTTATAGGTACCGTTTCGTAAAAACGGGTAATCCAGGGGCATATCTGCCCTTGTGATTATACCGTATCACATGGTGGAAAGACGTACAGCAGATTTGTATATGCAAAAAACGTAATCAGATTTGCAGGCATGAGAGAGGCCCTGTGGCCAGAGCAGAGAGTCTTTGAAGCCGTGTTTGGCTTGGGTGGTTTAGCCTCTGGTAACTCACTGTAAAGGGCAGGAGGAACCCGGTGACAGCGCAAACCCCAAATAAAGGTTTTAGAAAGAGGGGATGCGGGAGAGGAACCCTTTTATAAAAGGGGCTTTCCCCCACAAAGACTTCCAGTTTACAAAAGTGTCTCAGGCTGCCGGGCTGTTACAAAAAAACCCCGGCTTTCGCCGGGGTCAATATTGGGTATGTGCAATACCGTCTGTTGGGTGACGGTTATTTGCCCATTGCGTTCATGAAGTCTTTGTTGGATTTGGTGCCGCGCATTTTGTCCAGCAGGAATTCCATACTGTCGATAGAAGACATTGGTGCCAGAATTTTGCGCAATATCCAGACGCGGTTGAGCACATCGTCGGGCATGAGCAGGTCTTCTTTGCGGGTGCCCGTGCGATTGATATCGATGGCGGGGAAGACGCGTTTTTCTGAAAGGTGGCGGTCGAGGTAGATTTCCATATTGCCGGTGCCTTTGAATTCTTCAAAGATCACTTCGTCCATGCGGGAACCGGTATCAATGAGTGCCGTGGCAATAATGGTCAGGCTGCCGCCTTCTTCGATATTGCGGGCTGCGCCGAAGAAGCGTTTGGGCCGTTGCAGGGCATTGGCGTCAAGACCGCCGGAGAGCACTCTGCCCGAGGAGGGGGTCACGGCGTTGTAGGCGCGCCCCAGGCGGGTGATGGAGTCCAGCAGAATGACCACATCGCGCTTGCGTTCGACGAGGCGTTTGGCTTTTTCGAGCACCATCTCACAGACCTGCACATGGCGCTGCGGGGGTTCGTCAAAGGTGGAGCTGATGACCTCGGCCTTTTTGACAGTGCGTTCCATATCGGTAACTTCTTCGGGCCGTTCGTCAATGAGCAGCACGATAAGGTACACTTCAGGATTATTGGCGTTGATGGCATTGGCAAGGGACTGCAACAGGATCGTTTTGCCTGTACGCGGCGGGGCCACGATGAGGCCGCGCTGGCCGCGCCCGATGGGTGCCATGATGTCGATAACGCGATTGGAGAGATTTTTCTCGCCATTTTCCATGACGAGCTGATGGTCGGGATAGATTGGGGTGAGGTTATCGAAAAGAACGAGATTTTTTGCGTGTTCTGGGGGTTCAAAGCCAATTTCGGTTACTTTAAGCAGTGCGAAATAGCGTTCGCCCTCCTTGGGGGGACGAATCTGCCCAGAAACAATGTCTCCTTTGCGCAGAGAAAAGCGCCGGATCTGCGAAGGGGAAACATAGATATCGTCAGGCCCTGGCATGTAGCTGCACAGGGGGGAGCGCAGAAAGCCAAACCCGTCTGGCAGGATTTCGAGTACGCCGTCGCCGTAGATGGCCCCGTTTTGCGAGGCACAGGTGGAAAGCAGGGCAAAAATAAGCTCCTGTTTTCGCATGGAACTGGCATTTTCAATCTCATATTGCTCGGCCAGATCCATAAGTTCCTGCATGCTGCGGGTTTTCAGATCTGTGAGGCTCAAGGCGCTGTCGGTCAACAGTGTGGGAGTAGCTTTCTTTTTGCGCATAACTGTCCGATCTTTTGAAGAAGACAAACTTAAACTATACAGTGTCAATTAACACTGTATTGCAGATGAGCGGATGTAAGGAGACAAAATAGGTGTGCGAACTTGCGATTAGCTTATCTTTTGTAATATGGCAAGAGAAAAGTGGCACGCACACATCAAAAATTGCATTATCAGGCAGTTTGAGCCACGGATGGGTCCCGTTTACCAGGCGCTGGGCGGCACATTCCGCATTTACGCGGAAGGTGCGCAAAGATACCCCAACAGGTACCCGAAGTGGCTGAAAATTTTTTTATTCCGGACGCCGAAAAAGAGTTCATGCCTGGGGGCCCCCAGCAGGGTGCTTGTCGTCTTCAGGCTGCGGCGGCGGCGCATAGAGTTCCAGCAGTTCGTCCCGCAGGCTGTCTTCTTCAACCTGCAGTACTTCGGCCAGTTCGCCGGTCACGAGGCCCATAGCCTGCTCCTGAAGGCGGCGCTCACCAAAGGAAAGGTCCTTGGTGCGGCTGATGAGCAGCAGTTCGCGCAAAACTTCGGTAACCACGGCCAGCTCGGAACTTTTGAGGCGTTCAGAATATTCGCGAAAGCGTCGATTCCAGTTTTGGCCTGTGTGAACAATTTTGCCAGTGCTATTGCGTAGCCGCTCAAGTATGCGGCCTGCCTCATCCTGGGGGGTGAGGGTGCGCAGGCCGACGTGGGCTGCATTGTTAACAGGAACCATCAGCGAGACATTGTTGGCCTGAATGCGGACAATATAGAAATCGCATGCGATGCCGCCAATGGTCTGGCTGTCAATGCGTTCTATTTTGCCCACCCCTTGGGCCGGATATACCACGAGATCGTTCGGCGTGAACATGATATCACCACACGCCCCAAAGGAGCGCCACTGTACGAGACCTGGAGCGAAATTAGCTGGAAGTCACGAATTTTTGTTTGAAAAAAAGATGAGCTCGGAAACTTACTCTTCAATCAGACTAGTCCAAAAAAGGTGAAGAGTCCAGCCGAAAAAGCAAAAACGCACCTGCCCATAAATACATCAAAGCCTTCTCATTGGCTGTTTTTTTACTCTTGATGTTTTTGGGGCAGGGCTTGCCTGAGCCGTCCCGGCCCAGGTGGGTGCATGCCTGCATGTTTTGACCAGCAGCGTTTCATTTGGGCTGGATTTCGTCACTGTTTGAGGCGGGTGCGCCTTCTGATGTTGCTTTTTTGCGTGGTTGCGCAGTTTTTTTGGCAACGCGCAGAGCACTGTCGAGCCCTTTTTCGGCAAAGGCAAACAGGGTGTCCAGAGCGCCAGCCATGCTTTGCTGCATGCGCTCGGCATCTTCGTTTTGCGCTCGCCCGAGTACCCAGTTGGTCACGTCGCCCTTGTGTGGGGGCCGCCCGATGCCAATTCTTACGCGATAGAAATCCGGTGTGCCCAGAAGTTCGGTGATGGACTTGAGCCCATTGTGCCCGGCATTGCCCCCGCCAAGCTTGAAGCGTATCTCGCCTGTGGGAATGTCCAACTCGTCATGGGCGACCACAAGAACAGAAGGGGGCAGTTTGTGCCAGGCCAGAAGAGGCTGCACGCTTTGCCCGCTGAGATTCATAAAGGTTTGCGGTTTGGCGGCCAGCCATGTGCCGTCAAGCTGCTTCAGGCGTA
>JAQVZK010000008.1 GCA_028708195.1 Desulfovibrio sp. | reverse complement strand
CAGAGGCCTTTACTTCAACAGGTGAAGAAACTTTTTCGTAAATGGTTTTGTCGCTGGCATCTGGATAAAATACAAGCCCTTCGTCCAGTACGGCAAAGGCATCAACTTCGAGAGTCGCAGAGAGCTTCCGCCGATAAAGATCCATAGGGCATTTTACCCGGCAGTCGCCTGAACAAGGGAATACTTTCTGGACTTCCTTGCAGGTGATGGGGGAATAACTGTAGGCATTATGCAGCTTATTTTTGGCCTCTTCTTCATTATAGCGACGAGGATCCAAGCGGCTGTACATGTGGAACAGAGCTTGCCCTAATGACCCACAGTGGGAAAAGATTCTGGCAAGCGCAAACCATTGTGGCTCTGTAACCTCACCCGCATGCTGGGCACAAAAGGTCACAAATTTACATTCTGTTTCAAGGCTTGCAACCTGGCTATCGGCGTTACGCCTGTCAGCAGTAAGACAAACAACCCTTCTGGCTTGCAAATAGGCTTCTTCCAGCATGGGAGCGCAGGTGATACCATTCCGGCTTCCTTCCTCCTCAATATGCCGGTCTTTCTTGACGAGTTCTTCAAAAAAGGAAGCTCCATTATGCATGATCTCGTCATATGTCACCGGCACCTTGTAATTGCCATCAGCCCGCTGGATATGCGGCAGGCGTATGAGCTGGCCTTTGCCACCTTTGAACCCGTTTGGGTCGATGCAAAGGTCTTCAGGGGCCAGTTTACGGTTATCTTTAAGTGCACCAAGGACTATACCGTTCCAAAGCTCCTTATGGGCAGCAATATTCAGAATGGAATCAAGGGTACGCCTGTAAATGGCAGGCAACTCAATGTCACCAGCTTCTGAACCTATAAGCTCTCGTGGGATAATCACATGGAATCCCTTGCCGCCACTGGCGTAATAATGCAAATGGTTGGGGTTCACGTCATATTTTTTGGTAAGCAACCTGCTGAAAATGCGAACAGCTTCAAGTGCCTTACCAATATCGCCCACCTTGCCCAACGAATTGCCATCGTTATCAAGCAGCTCTTTTTTGGCATCGAAGTCCAGCACCAGGTCGCCATAGCGCATGGGCTGAGGTTTACCCTTTTCCACAGGCCCGCTGAATTCGTAGATGGAAATGGCGGTATAGCCGTCACCTACGGCTTCTCTGATACCTTCTTCTGAAGCAGGGTACTCACGCCATTGGCGAGACATTTCCGCAAAATCCGCGTGCTCCTGGTCGGCATGGCCCGCGTAGACTATCCGTTCTTCCTTCTGCCCTGTTGGCATAAGTGAACAATTCAAACTTTCCATTGTAAATCCTACTGAGTATGCGTGTGATAGTCGTTCAGGGCCGAAATGGTCTGCATCGGGCTATTACACATATACTAACCAGCAGAAATGTATTCTTTAATTTTATTTTCGCAGATGGTTTTTTTGCGCTGTGCGAGGTGTGCGTGCTGTGCGAAAGCCCATACACCTGAAAAGGTGGGGGACAAAAATTTACACAGCGCTGTGTGGAATATTAGTATCGCCTTGTGCGGCTACAACTTCTGGAATGTTTTCATTCAGCCCAACTACAGGGGTCAAGGTGTTCACGCTCATGGAGGCATAGGCATCTTGTAACTCATCCCCCACAAATCAAATTGCATTTAACGCCTTTTTGCCCTCCCCATGTAAAATGGATACTAGCTTAACATGCTGAAATGCTTATCAACGACTTTTTTCGGATCCTGCATACAGGCTATTTTGCAGGGTAAATGCAGACAAAAATGCAGGAGCGTTTCACTATAATGCAGGTCAAATGCAGGAAAGATGCAGGATTGGGATCGACCATGGCTAAAGATGCAGGACACTTTTGCAGGTCATGCAGGGGGGGGGAGCTTCTGTTTTCGGCAAGGACGCTACAGTGGTCGGACTGTTTGTCAGTAGGCTATGTTGAGGATAAAAAAATGGCGCGTGACCCGAAAGCCACGCGCCATTATGAATAGACAGGCAGAGCTAATTTTTTATGCGATATCCCTGTTGGGAGCCACTGTTCCCGTCGGGTTCAAGAAGTCCGCACTCTTCCAAGCTTTTTGTGAGGTTACGGGCTTTTCTGTCACTGCAATCAAGTTTCTTTGTGATATCAGCGGTTTTAACCGTCCCTGCAATCTTGGCCATGTCGAATACCAACTTTTCGTCGGAAGACAGTTGGTCAAGGATCGCTACATCTCCAGACTCAGGCGCGTCAATTAAAGGGTCGCCCTGAATTGCAAGACCAGCCTCCGGTTTAGCGCAGACTTGGGCAAACTCAACTTCCTTCCCATCTGCTCCGGTAGCGGTCAAAAACTGCCATTCTGAAGCCCCAAACGGCAGATGCAGCCAAAAGGACTTCTTATCAAGAACTGGAGCAGGCTTGCTCGCGTCAAACCGCATCCCAACAGTCAACCCATCCTGTGCCGCCTTAGTTTGGACTATTTCCGGTGCGACACTATTATTCAGTATTTCTGCACTACTTACGAGAGTAATGACTGTTCTGGCCAGGGTGGTGTAGAGATGGCTGCCTCTTGCTTGAACACCATGCTGGGGAGTTCCTACATCAGTCGTTTTGTGGTGAACAAGCACCACACACAGCCCATGGCCTTGCAACAATTTGACCCAGTCGAGCAAGGTTTCAGCCACCTTTCCGTGATGTACGCCGTCACCCATCAAGGCTGTGAGGTTGTCCAAAACAACGACGCGGCATTTATTTTCTAGGAGGTAGGTGGTTAAACCTTCGCGAAATGCTGCATCCGTCAAAGAAAAGGTATTACAAAAATCTGGGAGGTGAGGATCGAACCTCGACAGCCCAAAAAAACGGGTGTCGCGTACTTCGGTAAGGCCGTGCTGCTGTTGGTTGGCGCAAAATTCATCATAGGGCGTTTCTGCGTCAATATAGGCTACATTGCCAGCGCTAATCCCATTTCCACTAAACAAAGGCCATGGGGTGTTGCCATATATGATCCCACGGCAAGTAGACATCGCAATCTGAGTTTTTCCGGATCCCTTAGGCCCCACAAGCGCAAAAAAGCTACCTGGGCGTATGATGTGGTAGAGTGTTACCATATCTAAGCTGTATGCAAGTGGAGGTGTCAGGGCGGGGTCCGCCGGGGGTAACGAGCATGATTGCCCCGTTGAAGGGACGTTGCTGGCTTTGTTGGGGCCTTTGAAAATGCACTGCCTCTGGCCCCATGCCACAAATGCCTCATATGAAACGCTGTCATTGACTACTTGTTGGGCCAACCATAAGGGGCGTTCTATAGCGTCGAGTACGATAGCGGTGTGCAGCAGTTCTGCCTCGGCATCAGTGACGCCCTCCACAGGGCCTACCAGGGCACAGGCTGGCTGGGAGTGGAGAAGAAAGCCAGAATAGACCTGGAAGCTCTTAGCCTGTGCGCCCGTAATGTACTCCTTGTACAACTTGACCAGCGCCATGCACTCTTTTACCGGAGCAGGGATAAGCACAACCTCATGACCATGGAAGTAACTCCAAGGTAGCACTGAAAGGTCATCCCCAAGATGGGCTGTCACAATGAATTTTTCGGAGTCGTAACCTCGCGCTTCGCCAAGCATACGCTCAAAGGCAAGAGCTGTACGCATGTCCTGAAAGAAAATGACCGGAGCGAACGGGTGTTGGTCCATAAGGTGCTGGTTAAGGAAATGGGCTGTCGGTTTGTACTTGCCCATGCAAAGAACCCCACGCCCAACAGTGGCAGGGAGACAGAAATCATTTCCATTCAACCGATAGCGCAGGATGGCTCCGATTATCTGCCCGGCATTGCCGTAGATGTACCTTATCTCCATCAACTCAGCGCAAGCCGATCCAGCCGGAAGTCCAGGCAACTGAAGAAAGGCAGGCACGTCTTCTATTGGCCGCGATCCACCATTGAATTCAGCGGCATGCCTATCACTGGAAAGCTTAAAAAGATTTTCAAAGCTCATGCTCAGAATGTTGGCCAGAGTCGCCAAGGTGTCCATGTGGGACAAGTTATAAACAATGCCAAGCAGCTTCACCCATGTCCTGCCTGTGGTTTTGCCGTGGTTAAGGGCCCACCTCAGTTCGTTATCTGGCCCAAGCTCGCCAGAAACCGTCATGCTCTCACGGCCATGGCTTTCCTTGATATTCAAAAGCACACGAAGATTGGCATTGCTGCCGGAAGCGAACTGGCAAGATGCCTCCCGCTCAAGAAGAGCCTCAAAAACAGCTGCCTTGATCAGGTCGTCATCCGGGTCATAGATATTGGTGACATTAGACATGCTGAACGCCCTGTTAAAGGCAGAAGAGAACGAATCCTTTCCTGCCAGGGCAATGCTCTTTTCAGTTTTATTGGCCTGCTCGCGAGCAGGCCAATTGTCGATGAATCTTTCCAAATGCGTGCGAGTGTACGTTATCGGGGCACGTGAGATATGGTAATCGTGATAGCCCCTGCCGCACCTCTTGTTTGAGGGCACAGAGCTGGCATGCACATCAAGTATTGCATCTTTAATTGGCGCATTCATCATGTTGGCTTGGTGTGTTTGTGCCTCATATTCAACCACGGGGGATTCTTCAATAAGCCAGATGTTCATGCCCAATTCATTACCAAATTTATTGAGCTCTTCCTTGATATTTCCCATACGGTCCTCCCGGTGCAGGGCTAGAGTCAGCCCTGCACCATGAAGCATGTTTAAGAATTACGCGGCTCCACAACAATCATTATGGAATGCACAGTCATGCGCCTGTTTTCGTAGCCGGCAGCTTTAAACGCACGGAGAGTTTCTTCCAAAAGAGCCTTATTATTGCCCGGGATTTCATGTCTGACGCTGTCTACAGCGCCATCAGCCACTATAGGCATGCCTTCGTTTTTATTTTTATTACAATCCATCGTTGTTTCCTTACTATGTCCACGGCCTGAAAAACACAGGCGAGGAGGTTTTGTTACTAATTGACGCGACGCATATCGTCGGAGAGCCAAGCCAAAAAAGCATCACGCAGAATGAGAACCTTGCGAGGAGACACTTTGACAAAGCAGTGAGCAGGGATCTCGCCGCGTGACCTACGATTCTGGATTGTGCGCCAGCGCAACCCCTTGCTTGTCAAATAGTCGATCATGGGGCCCGGAAACGATTCAGGCAATATCGCAGAATACTGATCAATGAGCGTAGTCGCCATGAGTCACCTCTTTTTTGAACGAGAGCTAAGATTGCATCTTAAGCGCAGTTTCCTGGTTTTAAGATGACCGCTATGTCAGGCAACACACATTTTGAGGGAAGGCTTGCGGAAGAAAGAGGAGTATGGCAGACTGAAGTTCTAGTTAGTCAGTCAGGCCGAAACCGTTGGCGCGGTTTCTCCTGCGCAAGCCCGGTTATCCCTATGTGAGAGGCCGGGTTTTTTACATCTTCTTTTTTCTTCTTCTATAGCTGGAACGGCATGCCTCACGACAAAATACTGCTTTAGAGCCTTTTGCCTGATAGTAGGTTCCACAGTTCAAACATTTCTTTGTGTACTCCAATATCGTTTCATTTTTCGTTATGGAAGGCAATAATAGGCCTGCGATATCGATGTAGTCCGTTATATCTAAATCGAGGCCAAGCAGTGTATTTGAATTAATGTCAATGCGTGGCTTCCACCCATCTTGGATAAGAACTAGCACATTCAAGGCGCAAGCTTTTTCTAGGCATTTCTGTAGATATGAAAGTGGTAATATGCCATCTTGGCACAGATCAAGCACTTTCTTGATTTCGGAGATGTGCACATCGATATGAGCACAAATTTCTTTAAAAATGGTACTGTCTGGAGTTATAACATCCCCCTCAAGTAAATAAGGGAATTGACCATACTGGGCAGTATCCTCTTCAATATGGCGCAAGTATTCTTCATTAATTTCGCTGTCATAGATCGCCCGGATGCGTTCATGCACCTCAAGCTCAAAAAAATGCTTAGCTTCTTCTGAAAAACACACATAGTACCTTTTTGAATCCAAGGTCATGGTAAACACATTATGCACGATGCCCGAGGAACGAAAACGTTCTTGTCCTCCACCCCACATGAGTACAAAGTCGCTAAATTTCCTTAGATCCGACTCCACGGGGATGGTAAGATTTGCATATTTATGAATGAGATATTGGTTCAACCCAACCACCCCTTGACCATGTGGTTTAGACAAAAACTATCGCCTGCAGAAAACTATCTCGCACCTCCGACCATGTCAACCAAAAAAAAATGGTTTTTTTGGTCGACATGTCTTAACGGTAATATCTAGCGGGATAAGAGCGGGATAAACGGCAGTAGATAAGAAAAAAGGGTTTGTGAGCGGCCTTAAGCCATCTTCACAAGCCCTTGATTTTACTTGGTACCGGGAGCGAGACTTGAACTCGCAAGGGGTTGCCCCCGGCGGATTTTGAGTCCGCTGCGTCTACCAATTCCACCATCCCGGCGTACACTGTGCTTCGGTTTTTATGCGAGCCCAGATGTGCGAAGAGCTTTTTTAGCGTAAGGGATGGGGATAAGTCAAGAACATGCGTGAGATTAATTGCCCGTTAACTACATAAGTTCTTTGCACCCAGCACATCCGCCCCTGTGTAGAGGTGACAAAAATGCCCCGAAAAGCTGGATTTGCAGCGTGTTACCCTTCAATTCAATGTTAAGCCCTGAAAAATAGGCGTCCAAAACAATGCCTGTTTTATCCTGAATAATTTGGGCGTTGCCTTCTATGCGGCCACTTTTTTGAACAGAGGCTGCTATATAATGCGGGGTTGCCTTGCTACGTTGTTTAGCACGCGTTTATCTGCTCTGACAGGCGTTCGTAGATTCTGCCAAAATCGCATTTGGGGCAAAATGACACCTTTGAAATGTAAGGCATTTCAAAGGTGTCTGTTCTAGGAACAGAGGCGGTTAGCAGGAATAATGGTAAAGTTGTTGGCCTGAAGAACTTCAACAGCCTGATCAACCTTGTCAAAGCGAAAAATCATGACCGCGCTTTCACCTTCACGCTGCACAAAGGCGTACATATATTCCACATTGATGCCGTTGCGTGAAACCAGTTGCAGCACTGCGTCAAGCCCGCCGGGGTTGTCATTGACTTCTACAGCCACAACACTGGTACGTCCCAGGGTAAAGCCTTTTTCTTTAAGAACAGTCTTGGCTTTTTCATGATCGCAGACGATCATGCGCAGGATGCCAAAGTCAGAAGTGTCGGCCAGTGACAGTGCGCGAATATTGACGCCCGCTTCAGCAAGTGTGCGGGTTACTTCTGCCAGACGTCCGGCCCTGTTTTCCAAAAAAACGGATAGTTGCTCTGCTTTCATGATAGAATCCTCACGTCCGGCGCAGTTCAGGCTTTATGATTTGGGTCATCAGTGGAAGAAGGCTTTTTATCCTTGGGCGTGATGTCGATTTCATCAGGCTCTGAAGAGGCACGTTTAAAGTTGCGAATGGCCCTGCCGAGCCCTCCGCCGATTTCTGGCAGTTTTTTCGCTCCGAAAAGCAGTAGAACAACCACCAATATGAGCAATAATTCTTGCATGCCAATGCCGAACATGCGGCAAGCCTCCGTTACTGGGTTGGACAGAAAAGCCATATTACACATTGGAATATAAGCCGCGCGGGGCGTAAGGTCAAGGCGGCATGTGGCGCAGATTTATAAGAAAGAGGCGCTGGGGGGCTGGTATATAAACGAGCGGGCCGCCATTAAAAATGACGGCCCGCTCGTTTATATGGCTAGAATAGCCTTAGCTGATCAGATAATGCCCTCGGCAAGGGCAGTCTTTGAGATCAGTATGGTCATGTTGTCACTTGTAAAGGCAACATAGTCGCCAGACATGCTGCTTGGGGTTTCGGCGTTGTTTACAGCCCAGTCAGAGGACAGTTCGATTTTTTCAGATCCATTCAACTGTACGCCGTAGGTTTTCAGACTGGCAAGGCTGGTCAGGCTTTCGCCACCATCAATCACGAATATTTCAATACTCTTGATGGTGTTGGTGGCGGGGTTTGAGAACAGGCTTTCAAGGGAATCTTTGTCGGCACCGACCATCATGTCAATACCAGCACCGCCGTCCATAGCGGTATTGCTGGCACTGAACACCAGCACATCGTTGCCAGCGCCGCCGTACAGTTCGTTGGCTCCGGTGCCGCCATCCAGGTAATCGTTGCCGGTGCCGCCAAAGAGGCTGTCGTTGCCAAGGCCGCCGTGAAGGCTGTTATTGCCTTCTCCACCGGAGAGAATGTCATTGCCGAGTCCGCCCAGAAGAATATCATCACCGGCAGTGCCAAAGATCACCTGTGCATTGGTTTCGCTGGCATCGCCAAACGATCCGCTTGGCAGGTTGTTGACGTCCAGATGGATTTCAACCTTGCCAGATTCGCTGTCCAGCCAGATTCCGTCATTGACAGTGTAAAGGAACTCGTCTTTCAACTCTTCGCCATTGGCGTACATTTGCGCCAGTTTTTTCATGGCGGTCATATCGGTGGTCGTGGTGTAATTGTACACATACCCGTCGCCACTGGTGTTGGTGATGATTTCAAGGGTGCCAAATTCACCGGCGATGGTCGTTGCTGTGCCAGAAACAGCAACATCGGCGCCTGTGCTGTCGGTGAACGTATAGTTGAGGTGGTCACCATCCTGATCCAGCAAGGCAAGAGGATTGTCGCCAAAGGAAAATTCGCTCTCCGCAGGGATTACGCCGCTAAGAATCGCGGTCAGGGCTACATGCTGGCCAACCGGCGCATGGTTTGTGCCGTAGTAGCGAACTGTCGCATCACCGGATGCATCCCTTGCCCCATGTTGATCTTCTACCTTAACCGAGAAGTCAAACTCATTGTATTTGTTGGAAGGAAGACCGCTTGCCAGTGAAGCATCAGGTTCAAAGCTGTATGTCCACTGCTTTTCACCGTTAGGCATTTTTTCATAACGCAGGGTCAGCGTGCCGTCGGGCAAATCGCATGAAAAAAGCGTAGGATCAAGCGGGTCTACGGTAAGGGCATAATCTGTTCCATCAACAACAATGGTGAGTGTATGCGAATCGTTCTTGTCCGGATCGGTGACAGCTATGGTGCGGGCGCTCTCGTCAATGGATATCTTGGGAGCATCATTGGCACCAATAATGTCGATGACCAGACTTCCAGATCCTTCGGCTCCATAGGGGTCACGCACAATAAGGTTGAAGATATCCTTATCTGTTTCGCCTTCACCCAATGCTCTGATGCTGCCGGAGTTGGTAACAATATACTCGTAGTGGGTTTTGCCATCGTCGCCAACTGTGAGTATCAGCTTGCCATATTTACCGGTCAGCTCTGTTACATTGCGTTCGCCAAGGATGGGATCTGTCGTTCGGATATAGACAATTGTTTCATCGCCATCAGCGTCTTCAGTGACAATCTCGCCAGTAAGGGGTGCATACGTGCCGCTACTGCTCTGCGCGATATCAAATTCATTCTTATCCAGCGGCACAGTGCTGTAGTCAGGAGTTTTATCGCCAGTGGAAACAATGATGGGCGCGGTATTGGTGCCCATGATGTTGATGTTCATGTCGGCAGAGGCTTCATTGCCGTGCGAATCATAAACCACAATGGTGCCGGGGATGTTGATTTCTTCACCAAGGCCAAGATTGGCAACACCCTTGGGATCGCCCTTGAAAGTGTACAAGCCTGTGGAGCCGTTGATGCTCAGGGTGCCCATATGCACGGCACCAGGGGTCAAACCTGAGGTGATCTCCCAACCGGTGGCGGTCTTGATTGCGTGGATATCAACACTGGCAACGTTGCTGCCATTATCCTTGATGCTGTATGTCAGGGTATCGTAGTCAGCCTGGTCAGTGTCATAGCCTTGAGCCTTGCCATGCACTGTATAGTCGGCTTCGGTTCCACCCTGTTTATCCTTGACCACAAGCAGCGCGCCAGCGCCTGCGGGGCCCGTTGCTTCAAGCGCTGCGTTGGCACCATAGAGGTAAAGCGTGGGCACGTCGTCAGAACCTTCGATAACAACCGTGATTTCCTTATAGTCAACGCCGCCCTTGCCGTCCCGTACTATCACCCGGTACTTTTCATCAATGGATTCAGGCCTGGAAGAAGGATCGTTGGGGTCAGCACCGTTCAGCGCCTGAACATCCGGGTGCGAGTTGTTCAGTTTGAAGTAGTAGCTGCCGTCAGCGCCCATAACCAGAACGCCGTACTTGCCAACGATCATAGAGCCTTCGCCGCTGCCGTCTGCATTGGCTACGGTGTAGGTGAGGTTGTCTGCAGGGCCGGTTGAAACAATGGCAATGTCGGGGTCAGTTGCTTCAACCTTGGTCGTGTCACTGATGCTTTTATTGTCCTCAGAAACAGTAAGGTCTTTTGCCTTGCTGATGATGGGGTTGTCGTTTTGGGCAGATATTTCAACATTAACAGTGTGTTGGATGCTTGACTTGCCGTCGCTGATGTCCACCGTTACGGGGTCACTTACCTGCCCGCCAAAGTTGGGGGTATAATAGGCAGAATTAAGATCGTACGTATACTCAAAGTGTGAGTTGCCGTTGAGGACAGTTTTGGTGATGGTGTATACGCCATACTGGCCCTGAACCGTGTAGGTATCTGGACCGGTAGACGTGACGTTGCTGCCTTTGAGCACCAGGTTTTCGCGCTCCCCATCGTCAAGGTCTTTGGCTTCAAAGGAGCCAGTTGCGCTGACAGAAACCCAGGTGCCCCCGCTTTGCTGGGTCAGGCTGCCGTCAGACGAACTGACCACAAAGGGCAGATCGTTGGTGCCCTGTATGATGATTTCGACGACCTTTGAGGTACCGTCTTTGTCTGTAAACGTAAATTTCTGCTTGATTTCATCATCTTCGCGCAGTTTTTGCACGTCGGGGTGGTCGTTGTTCAGGGTGTAGGTGTAGCTACCGTCGGGCATCAGGCTGATGGTGCCGTACTTGGTTACGATCACATTATCTGAGTTGTGGAGGCTTGCGTCGCCCGCACTAGAAGTATAGCCGGTCAGTTTGAGAGCGGAATCATAGTAATTATCGCCGCCCACCTTGCCAGTGGCCGTGTAATTTACGTCTTCTTTGACGAGGCTGTGCTGGTCATCAATGCCTTTACCCGGCTGGTTTCCACCGGAACCGGGGTTGGTGGGATTGGGGTCGGGGTTGCCTGGGTCGCCACCGCCGTGGTCCGCGTCAGGGGCAGCAACCTTGATGACAAGCTTGATGGGCTCTTCAGACGTGGCATTGTGCGGGTCACGCACATAGATATTGAAGATTTCCTCTTCAATGCCCTCGGGTTTTGCGGCAATCATATCCTTGTAGGCAGTGCCGCTCTTGTCCAGAAGGTACTGGTAGGACCCGTCGCGCTGAATAATGAGCGTGCCGTATTTGCCTTCGATCTGCTGCACAAGGTTGCCCTGAGCTTCACCTGTGGTGGCAGTGCCGTCAACAGTAAAGAAGGTAAGCCCGCTCTGGTCGCCGTGGTCCACATCCTTGATGATCTTTTCAGAGTTAAGCGAGCCGTTTACCGTAATGTTACCGCCCTTGGCAGCATCCCAGTGCGCCATTTCGTCGCTGTCTACAACGACGGCTTCACCGTTTCTTTGATCAAGGGTGAGCTTGGAGGTCAGTTCTTCTTTGGTTAACTGGTTGGTGTAGGTCACCTCAACACTGCCCTGAGTTTCTGAAGTCACTATGGGCGCGTCGTTGGTGCCATTGATGATGACGACAAGGTTGCCCTTTGTCGTTTCGCCTGTGTGGTTTACTCCTGAGCCGGTGACGGTCACGGGTACGGTTATGACAACGGATTCGCCAACGGCAAGGTTGTTTATGGGGGCAGCGAGGTCGTCACCGTCCATAAGCGGCTCAAAGGTGTACTTTCCGTCAGGCCAGAGGGTCAGAGTGCCGTAGCCGTGGATGGTATACTCAAAAGAACCGTTGCTGTTAGCGGTGGCTTCGCTGACCTTGCCTATATCGGCGCCATCGTCGGTAGCCCCGCCAGGTACAGTTGTTGTCGGATTGCCGTAGGTATAGGCATCAGACGCGCCAGAACCGGAAGCTGGGCTGTCGGAAGTGTCTGGATCGCGCACTCCAAGCTGGCCGTTGACCACAAAGGAGGCAGGGTTGCCGTTGTTGGGGTGGTTTGCACCAAGATGCTCTGTATGTCCGTGGTCGTTGCTTGTGCCGTCATAGTGCAGGTAGTGGGTTTCGCCGGGCAGGTCCGAGCCGTCCACGCCGTCTTCTTTCATGTCTGCATGGTTGCCAGTAAGAACGCCCGGATCGTCATTGCCGTTGATGGTTATGACGATCGGTTTTACTTCAGAATACGCTCCATTGGGGTCCTTTACGCGAACGTAAAAGGTGTCTTCGGTGGATTCGCCATTATTGAGCCAGGTGAGGTCGTTGGTACGGGTGTAGGTAAACTCGCCCGTCTGCGGATCGATCTCAAGAACGCCGTACTTGCCCTGAAGGACAAAGGCATCGCTTTTAAGGTCAAAGTTGGCTTCGTCTGACAGGTCGTCGCCACGCAGATCGGCGTTATCAACCGATTTGCCAGGCAGAAGGTTAACCAGAGAAAACGTAAATCCAGCGCCTGAATTTACATATTCAGACTGCCACGTATTGCTTGCATCATCATACGTGCCGGCATCCTCATAGTCTGTTATGGCAATCTGACCCTTGAGAACCCTGCCGCCGCTGTCAAACTGACTGCCGGTATTGTTGCCGTAGTGCTCTTCCATCGACAGGTCAAGAGTGCTGATGTCAATGATGGGCCTGTCATTGGTGCCCTGCACGATAACGCCGGTAGGCACCTGACTTACAGGGGTGCCTGTAATTTCATTGCTGCCATCGGTTTCGTAAACCTGCACGACAAAGTTGTCATCCAACTTTTCGTTAAAATTCAGTTCCTGTACGTCATGATTGTCGTTATCAAGCTCATACGTGTACTTGAAAGGAGCGCTGTCATCGGTCTCACCATCGGCCTTGGTGCGCTCGATGATGAGTTTGCCGTACTTGAGCTGAATTTCAATGGAGCTTTGCCCACTCATGAGCTTGTTGACGTCATGCAGAGTGCCGTTATTGTCTACAATAACGTAGTGCATATTGGCATCAACGCCGGGGTTGTTCAGCGCTGCCTGGTCGCTCTTGTCCACGTCGTGAGCGTAGAGGTCACCCTTGGTCTCGGGCTGCCCATTTTCTTCATTCTGGTACTGGGCCTTGTACACAGCGTCTTGAGTGGCGGTAACTCTGATTTGCCCGGCGGGCGTGACGCCGCTTTCCACAACCAGGGCACGACCATTGGAAAGGCCGATGTTGGTGGGGTCGTCGCTGCCAATAACCTCAAAAACAAGCTGTTTTTCGTCGTACGCGCCAAACTGGTCGCGTATGGTGACGGTAAAGTCTTCTTTGCCTACTTCGTTTTTGCCCACGGCAGCGGCCCGGATGGGATCGATGACATAGCGGTATGTGTAGGTATCATCTGTATGATCACTGCCAGAAGAAGTGCGAGTAATATACAGATTGCCGTACTCGCCGTTGATTTTGATGGTATTGTCAGAACTGCTGCTGGCAAGATCCACCCCCTGATCGCCGGTATTGGTGCTTTCGGCTTTGATGTCGTGGCCTTGTGTCATGTCCAGCGTATCCATATCACTGACTGTCAGCTTGCCCGTGGCCTGCTGAACGGTCTTGTTATCATTGAATATGCCGCCCACATCGCCAGTGAGGCTCGTATTGTCGTGCGCAATGGACAGGTCGGGAATGTCATTGGAACCAATGATGGTAACAACAATTTCGCCACCGCCCACCGAGGTTGCCTGCCCGTCACTTACCGAGGGGGAAAACGTTATGACCTTTTGCTCGCCTTCGCTCATTTTGTCGGCAGGGCTGCCGGTGGCGTTGTTGAGAACAAAGGTATAGGTGCCGTCGGCATTCATTGTCAGAGTGCCGTAATAATCGTTGTTGCCAGGCGTCTGGTCGGTAACGCTGCCATTGGCAAGGTAGTAGACAGTGGTTGAACCGTCAGGGGCCGCATCAAAAGTTATACCCAGTGAGTTGGACATGCCAAAGGTGAGGTTGCCCTTGTCGTCAAGGTCCACGTCATCAGCTTTGACCTGGCCGGTGAGCGTCAGCTTGTGCTGCTCATTGCGTGAAGCGTCCGTAGCCAGATCGCCGTTGCCAACATCAGTGGTCAAGGTATTTTCAACAAGATTGGGGAAGAGGGCGCTGTTGTCAGGGGCGTAGACGCCACTTTCTTTCACCGTGCCCTGGCTGCCCTCGGTAAAGAAGGGAGCATCGTTAGCGCCAACAATCTGCAATTCCAGGGGAATGTCGCTCCACGCCCCGTATTCGTCCTTGACAACAACTTCAAGCTCCACAAGCAGGGTATCACCTTCATCCATTGCCTGAACGCACTCGGAGCTGTTTTTGAGCGTAAAGGTATAAGTGCCGCTGTTGAATGCGCTGTTGTCGGTGATTTCAAGCTTGCCATAATAGTCTGTAGTGCCCAGGGCAAGAAAATCCGCTTCAGTCAGCAGAACATAGCCGTCTGCGCCGTCAGAAACCACGTAAAGCGTATTGACCATCTGCTGACCGGAAGGTGTTGCGATTTTGAAGCCGTAACGCAGTACCGCGTCATTGTCGTAGTCGGTGGCGGTTATGGTGCCGCTAACGCTGACATTGTCGTTAACGCCACTATTGTCGTTGGGGGCGCCGGATTCCTTGATGCTTTCATGGTCGACGCCCTGCTTGTCAGGTAAGAGCTGGGCGTTGTTCCAATGGGCGGCATCGTCTGAAAATACGGGGCGGTCATTGGTGCCAAGAATATTGACGTCAATGGTGTTGTCTCCGTCTACGGGGGTGCTGCCGTTACGCAGGTGGTTGACATCAAAGTCGTGCAGGCCGTGTTCGTCTTCTACCGAAGGCTTGAACTGCAGGTGCACTTTCTGACCTTCAGAGAGGGCGTTGGTTTTGCCTCCGGCCTCAGTGTCAACAAGCGTAAACTGGTATTGGCCCGTTGACGTATCAAGGCTGAGGTCGCCGTATACAGTATGATAAATCGTGATGTTGGGGTTGGCAGGATCAGTCTCGATATCCATGATGACCACAGGCTGTATTCCATCAACAAAACCAACCACACCGCCAAGGGAAAGTTCGTTGCCTGTGTTGTCGGTAAGACCGTATGTCAGTACGCTGTCGTGGTCAGGGTCACGCGCGACGATCTGGCCTTCAATGGACGTTCTGTGCTGATCCGCCGCTGTGCCGCCAGCCTGGGTAACCGCATTTTCAGCGGGATCAAGAGCATTGGTGGTGTCGTGCTCGCCATAGCTTCCGGCAAAAACGCCGTCTTCTTTCAGCGTAACGTCGTCGACCCTGATAATGTCAGGAGCGTCATTAGTGCCTTCAATAACAATATTGATAGGTTGATTTTTGACTGGGTTGATGCCGTCCGTCACACTGACAACAATTTTGTCAGTGTGGATTTCGCCTTCTTTCAACGAGTCTGTAGCGCCGTAGTCATCGTTGTTCAGGGTATAGGTAAAATTATAGGTCACATTTGAACCAGCGTTGGAAGGTGTGATGACAAATGTGCCATATTCGGTGGTAACAGTCGTGGGACCAGTGGTATTGATGGCATAGGATGCGCCATTAATGACGATGGAGGCGCTGAGTGTGTCGCCATCAGGATCATGGACGGAAAAACTGCCGTTAACGACTGCAACACCAGGCTCAGGAACAAAACTGCCCGAAGGGGTTTTAACCCAACCGGACTCCTTCAGTGAAAGCGTGATCGATTCAGAATTGGTGCTCAATATCGGCGCCTGGTTGAGGGGCCCACCATAATAATCTTCAGAGGTGACAGCGCCCATGGCAAAGCCGTAATCAAGCGCGCCAAGGTGGTCAATGCCAACCTGCAGGGCACTGTTGGAATACTCGTTGTAATGGTTGTCTCTTGTGGCAGCGGAGGAGGGCCCGGCTGCAGGCATAAGGTCAGGCCCCATGGCGGCAAAAAAATCCGCGCTGTTGACGAGTTGACCGTCAACTTCAAATTCAGGGGCAGTGTCCTTGTTATATTGCGTATAAAAGTTCTCAATGCGAACGCTTGCGCCATCATCAAAGCGGAACATAAGGTCGTCGCCAGAACGCTCAAGCGTGGCTTCATTGGCAGGAAAATTCAAAGTAATTCTTGCATCGGCTTCAGCTGGAACAAGAGACTGTTGAGCAGCTGTCGGTCGGGTGATGTTTACAATACGCATACGTGCCTCCGAAAACTTTGTACCGCGAGCTGAAAAAGAAGCTCAAGCGGTAAAAGATCAGGCTTGCGCGCCAAGTAGCGCGGTAAGTGGTACCCAATAAGGGTCAAACTGGGGAATGGTAGGGAGCAGGCAGAACCTGTTCAAGGCCGTCTGCCAATTGGAACAGTGGCGTGGCCTCGTGCCCGTCAGAATTGCAGATGCTAAGCTGACGAACGCAGTGGAAAAAAGCGTGTTCAGTTAATGCGAATAGCTATCAGTTTACGGCTAGAGGATATACTATTTCAAAATTTGGTCAAGATAGAAAATTTATAAGTCTAATGTAAGCTAATGATTAAATATATAGCTAAAATAGCTTTCTATATATTGCATTCCTGGCGTAAGAAAATAACACTTCAGATAATTTAAAAATGTCCATTTCTCAGAATTCTTGCAAATGCTTTGCCAAAAGACATAAGAACACACTCGATTATTAAAAATCATAAAACTCAATTTCTTATGGAAATACCTATAAACATAAATGCAACTGTGCCCGAAAGTGGGATGAAACCTTTTTAAAAAATTTTATGCCCGTCGGACGTTTATTTGGCAACATTAAGCGATGCTCTGCGATATTTTCCAGATAATTTTTTACCTCCACGGTGCTCCATATGGGCTTTTAAGCCCTCGTCACGCCAGTATCACAGATATTTAAAAAATATTTTCATCTGGCATTAAAATATTCCTCACCCTGTCGTTAAAAAAATTATTCAAATCAATCAGTGTGTTATTCATATTTTCGTTTCATCCCTTTGTGCTGGTGAATGTTACTCTGTAATCCCCAAGTTTAGCATTTTACCTGTCCGTTAACTAACGTCGCCCATTATCACTACATTTTCCAGCGCAATGAGGAGTTATAATGTTCACAATTTGGAGGAATAAAAGTAACCAAATTACTAGGTATATTGCTGCGAATATGAAAATACACTTATGATCAATTAATGAAAAAGTGCCAGGAAATAGCGGCAAAGGCGCGGCGCGGGTCGTGTACGTAACAATGGGTTGCCAGGTAGAGTAGCGGAGCGCTATTTTAAGCTCCAAACGGCTCATCCCGTACGCTAACAGCAAATCTGTGGGAGGTCTGTTATGGGAACACTAAAGAGTGCTTTGTGTGCAGCCATCGAATTTGGCGAGTGCGTTTTTGTCACTGAAAAGGTACGCGGCAACATTGGCATCATCCCCCGGGGCGTAACGAAGGATTGTGTCCACTGTGACATCGTTTCTGTTTCGCGGCCCGGCGATACCCAAAAGAGAAGGGTAAGGCTCGACCTGGCTGACCTTCAGTTGGTATGATGGCCCTGAGCGGGGATATGCCCAGCCTGAAGCTGATAATTTACAGCACCAGCGCAAGTTGAGACCTGAACGCTATTCATCGCTGCAGCAATTGAATGATGCTGCACTGGCTGCGCGGGCGATGCTCTTGATCTGGCTTGCCATTTGATTTTTTGCGCCTTCAAGACTGAGATTAGTGAATCGGAGAAGGCGGGGATGGCACGGTCAAGGACGGACAAAGACAGTGATTTACGGCGCAGGCAAAGCTGCTCTCGCCACGATCAAAATTAAATAGGCCTGAGCCGAAAGGGCAGGGGTGACACCGCTGACGGGCACCAAACACCAAGAGACTCCAGGCCGCAAGGCTCAAACAAAAGGCTCACGCTCCATAATGGGAAGCGTGAGCCTTTCTGAAATTGTTATGGTGGAGGCGGGGGGAATCGAACCCCCGTCCGAGAACATTCCACTCGAAGCATCTACAGGTTTAGTTCAGGAATGTATTTCACCACGTTGTTGGCCCCTGAACGGGCGCAGCGCAGCAATCTCGCCG
>JAQVZK010000231.1 GCA_028708195.1 Desulfovibrio sp. | reverse complement strand
ACAACCTGGCCCACAGCGACAAATGGCGCAACCTCGTCAAGCGGCGCTATGTGGACTATCTGCACAGGGACCGTTTTTATGATCTCATGCAGCGCAACGCCCTGCCCTGGAAGGTCAGTGCCGTGGTGCACCTTGGGGCCTGTTCTGCCACCACAGAAAAGAACGCGGACTTTTTGATGGAAAACAATTTCCACTACAGCCGTGATCTCTGTCGCTACGCACTGGACAAGGGCGCGCGCGTCATCAATGCCAGCTCTGCCGCCACCTACGGTGACGGTTCGCTTGGTTTCAGCGACGCAGAAGAACTTGTGCCACAGTTGCGGCCTTTGAATATGTATGGCTATTCCAAACAGCTTTTTGACCTTTGGCTTTTGCGCGAAGGACTGCAAACCCAGGTGGCCAGCCTGAAGTTTTTCAATGTTTATGGCCCCAATGAATACCACAAGGGCGACATGCAGAGCGTGGCTGCCAAGGCCCACAGGCAGATACGCGCAGAAGGCAGCATGAGCCTGTTCAAATCTGACCGGGCGGGCATGGCGGACGGTGAGCAGAGCCGCGATTTTGTCTATGTTAAAGACTGCACGGCCATGATGGCCTGGCTTCTGGAGCGCCGCGACATTTGCGGTATACACAATGTGGGCACAGGCATTGCCCGCAGCTTCAACGACCTTGCCCGTGCAGTGTTTGCGGCCAGGGATCTGCCCTGCCGTATAAACTATGTGGACATGCCCGCCGCACTGCACGGCCGTTACCAGCATTTTACCGAAGCGGACATGGGCTGGCTTGAACAGGCGGATTACCCCCTTGACTTTACGCCCCTTGAAGACGGCGTTGCCGACTACGTGCGTGGCTACCTTGAAATGGACGACGCGTATCTGTAGGGCAGACGTTGATTTTCTTCTGCGTGTCCTGATCAGGATAAGGATCAATAGCCATCGAAAAAAACGGATCGCAATAAGGTTTGATGCTACTCCTCCTAGCTGGACAAAGCCCGTTTATAAAAACGGAGATCACCAGTTCACAGGGTATAGGGGCGAGCCTTCGCGCGACGAGAGAGCGGCGAGATTCTGGGCATTGCCTCGAACCCCGCCGCTTGTTCTGGAATGTCCTGTGGACAGGATTAACGCACCAGCCCGGCCTTGACCGCGAAGGGATCCCAGGACGGGTCGCGGTGCGCGTCGTACTCAGTGGTCTGCTCCAGCCAAGCGCTCAAAGGTTGGCCGTACAGACGGGATATGACCGCCAGGGTCATATCCATCCCGGCAGAAACGCCGGAAGAGCTGACCACGGTGCCGTCATCTACCCAGCGCGCCTGTTTGATCCAGTTTACCTTGGGGCCGGGTGCCGTAGAAGCCTTGAAGGCCATTTTATTTGTTGTGGCAGGTCTGCCGTCCAGAATGCCCGCTGCAGCCAAAAGCGACGCGCCATTACACACGGACATGACGATCTCAGTCTTGGCTGCCTGGTCGCGCAGCCAGTCCAGAGTCGCAGTGTCGTGAACCAGGGGCACTGCCCCGATGCCGCCGGGCACCAGCAGATAGTCCAGCTTGGGCGAGTCGGCATAGCTGTAGTCGGCTACGGTCTTTGGTCCCTGATTTGAGGGGATTTCTCCCCGTGTGGACGCGATGGTCACCAACTGTACGCCTACGCGTTTTTCTTCGCCACCCCAGAAACGGGCCGGAGCGTGCTTGAGGCTGCCCCACATTTCCATCGGGCCGTAGGCGTCCAGCATCTCGAAGCCGGGGAAGATGAGAACCCCAACGGTTATCTGCCTGGAAACTTGGCCTGGGTGAACCTCATACATGACCTGCTCCTCTGATTGGGGTGATTGCACTTGCGCCGGAACGGAGAGGGCGGATGCGAACAGCATGAACGCGAGAGCAAGACATTGCAAAGAGATATATTTCATATGATTCTCCTAAGTGTTAACGCCATGCATCGGAACGGAATCTGTTCCGGTACTGGCCGGGGGTGATGCCAAAGCGGCGTGAAAATGTCAGGCGGAAGTGCTCACCGGACTGGAAACCACACTCCCGGGCGATGGTTTCCAGTGCCTTCGTTGTTTCCTCAAGGCGTTTCACAGCTGCTTCAAGGCGAATGTTTTCAATGAAATGGGCCGGAGTTACGCCTGTTTCGCGTTTGAAGACCCTCGCGAAATTGCGCGGGCTCATAGCCGCGTGTTTGGCTATGTCCTCGTTGCACAGCGGGCGCTGATGGTTGTCACGCAGCCATTGGATAGTCGAGGCCAGCGTGCCGCCCTCGTGAATCTGCGCCAGAAGGGCTGTGCTGAACTGCGATTGTCCACCCGGACGCTTGAGGTAGAGCACCAGTACTCTCGCAACGTCCAGCGCCAGATCGCGGCCGAAGTCCTCTTCCAGCAGGGCTAATGCCAGATCAATGCCCGCCGTCACCCCGGCCGAGGTATAGACGGAGCCGTCCTTCACATGCAGGGCGTCAGTCTGGACATCAATGTTTGGAGAAAAGGCGCGTAGTTCCTCAAGCATGAGCCAGTGGGTGGTGGCCTGGCGGCCTTCCAGCAGCCCTGCGCGCGCCAGGATGAAGGCTCCAGTGCAGATGGAACAAACGCGTCGTACAAGGGGCGCAGCTTCGCGCAGCCAGTCCACCAGCGCCTGCGGAGCCTGCTTCGCCACGGGGCCGCCAGCCACCAGCAATGTGTCAATGCCGCTGAGCTGTCCCAATGCGATATCAGTCAGCAGACGGATGCCGGATGCGGTCCGCGCCACCGCGTCACTGCTCCCGCCCGCGACTTGGATGCGGTAAAGCGGTTCCGCGCCGCCGGACTGTGCATGCAGAGAGTTGGCTGCGGAAAACACGCTCAAGGGGCCCGTGATATCGAGGATTTCCGCACCGTCATGGACAGCCATGACGACGAGGCGTGGGGCCGTTGGACAACCTTTGGTAGGACATTGCTCGCATTTCATGGTCGTACCCTAGGCTAGAGCACGATATGGCACAATGACATTAATAGTGATATTCCTGCCAAGATGGCCCCTGTCTGCTCATCGGGTTCAGGTGGAGCCACTTTTTGGCAGGGGCGGGGTAATGCCTGGAATCTCATTGCCCTCTCTTCACGAGAAGGTTCGCCCCTGTCCCTCGCGAGCCGGGTGTAATGTTTCTATAGGTTGTTCTCCGTCTACCTCTCTCGGTTTGTTGCTGCCTGATAACTCCAACTTTACCGGCCTGGGGAGGGTGAACAACCTGCTGAAATATTACACCCGGAGGCTGGTTCCAAAGGTTTAAAACAGATTTCTCTCCACAGGTGTCTGGCATACTTTCCGGCAGTGCCTGCACTGTCACCGCCGCTGACGACAACAAACAAAAAAGCCCGGCGCGTTATGTACGCACCGGGCTTTTGGCATGCTTTTATGAACAGATTATTCCGTCACATCTTCTTCGGCAGCGGCGGTTTGCGAGGTGTCGCCGTCAAGGCCCAGGCGGGCCAGCCGTGCGGCTTCCTGCTTGCGTTCGCGCGTGCCCAGGGGTTTGCGTGATTCAAAGTCCTCGCTGCGCTGCTGCTGGCGGGCAAACACCAGAAATCCCGTATGGGCGTTCATGCGGTCTTCTGGCCGCAGGCGGTCGGCCACGGGCTTCCAGTGGCGAATGAGTATTTCGCAAACTTCCACATCCGCAAAGGGGCCGCGCTCAAGCCCAAGCAAAAGCTTGCTGACCTGATCCACCGTAGGCAGCAAAAAGCCGAAGCTCGCGCCGGGGCGTACCGCGGCCACGGCATGGTCCAGATATTCCCAGGGGGTGCGCACGTCCAGAAAAAGGGCGTCCGCGCCGGTGACGGCAAAGCCCTCGGCCACATCGCGGTTGTGCAGCTCCACATTGTCGCCCACACCAGCCCATTCAAGGTTGCGGCGGGCCAGAGCCATGAACTCCTCACGGGCCTCATGGCTCACCACGCGCCCGGTGGGGCCGCAGAACCACGAAAGCCCCGTGGTCAGACCGCCCGAACCACAGCCAGCTTCGATGATGGTGCGCCCCGGCCCTGCGCCTAGGCGCAGGCAGATATAGGCGATATCCTTGGGGTAGATGATCTGCGTCTGGCGCTTGAGCGTTTTGAGCCTGTCGTACAGGGTGGCTTCCATGATCTGTATGGGCACCTGCTGATTGGTGTAGGCCATGCCGCCAAAGTCGCAGCCGGTCACATCAGAGGCCAGTAGGGTGCCGTCATTGCTGTGCCAGTCGTGCCCTTCCATCAGGCGCTTGGTATAGCGGCGACCCTTGGGCGTCACATAAACAACAAGAGAACCATAGGGAATCATGTGTTTCCTTTATGTTGCTGCGCAAAGCGCGCAGTATCGTGAAAA
>JAQVZK010000230.1 GCA_028708195.1 Desulfovibrio sp. | reverse complement strand
GGTGCACAACCAAAGCAAAGGACCACCAAAAAGGCGGCTGTAAAAACTGAGCGAAGGGAAGAGGCGTGTAAACAGGCCAACACGTGCGTCGTGGCTCGTATAGGTATCACCAGTGATAAATTTTTGCGAAAAAGCGCCTTCAACAAAGGAGTGCATGCCTAGTCTTCCGTTTTTTTGATTTTATGCAATTTGCGCCACCACTGGGAGAGGCGAGGCTCTTCACCATTTTCGCCGGGTTGATAAAAACGACGGCCTTCAAGCTCGGTTGGCAAATAGGGCTGGTCAACCCAGGAGTCTGGATAGTTGTGGGGATATTTGTATTCTTTGCCGTAGCCCCATTCTTTTTGCAATTGCGTTGAAGGATTGCGTAAATGCAAGGGAACGGGCCGTGGGCCGTTCAGCTTGATTTCTCGTTGGGCATTAAGATACGCCGCGTAAGAAGCGTTGCTTTTACGGGCCATTGCAAGATACGTGACGGTTTCAGCCAAGGGAATAAAGCCCTCGGGCATGCCCACAAATTCCACCGCCTGTTGGCACGAAACGGCCAGGGGCAGTGCGTTGGGGTCGGCCAGACCAATATCTTCCGAGGCCGACAGTATAAGCCGTCGGCAGATAAACCGGGGGTCTTCGCCGCCTTCAAGCAGGCAGGCAAGGTAGTAGAGGGCGGCGTCAACATCGCTACCACGAATGGACTTGATGAGCGCTGACGCAAGCTCATAGTGGTTGTCGCCATCCTTGTCGTGACGTACCAGCACTTCTGGCAGGGCAGCCTTGATATGCTCAAGCTCACGCAAATCGGCAGGCAGGGCAGCAACGTACTCCACAAGATTGAGAAGTGTGCGGGCATCGCCGTGGGCAACGCCAGCGAGCAGGTCTGCCAGATCGTCGGGCATGGCTGTATCAAGGTCAGCGGCCCCACGTTTTGCAAGTTCAAGAAGCTCCGCGCGCCCCAAGGGCCGTAGCCGCAACACATGAAGTCGTGAAAGCAGTTGCCGCGTCACACTGAAGGAAGGATTTTCTGTTGTTGTGGCAAGCAGGGTCAACTCGCCCGATTCCACAAGCGGTAAAAAAAAGTCCTGTTGCGCCTTGGAAAAGCGGTGCAACTCATCCAGTACGAGAATGTCCACACCAGAAAGCGAGCGGCGCAAATGCTGCAAACCAGCTTCAGGAGCACTGAGGCGCAAAAAATTTTTGCCGGTTGATTTGGCCAGCAACAGGGCAAGAGTGGACTTGCCACAGCCAGGAGGGCCAAAAAAAAGCAGACTCGGCAAACGCTGCCCCTGCATGAGAGAACGCAGGCGATCGCCAAGATGGGTTTGACCAAGAAAGAGCGACAGGTCGTCCGGCCGCATGCGCTCGGGAAGGGGCTTGCTCACAGTCATGAACGCTCCGTCCCGGCCAAAGAAGCCTTTGGCAACTGTGATGCCCACCAGTGTATGCCAAGACAGAGCGTTGCCGCCGTTTCACACCGTAGCACACGCGCGCCGAGGCTTACGGCGCTAAAGCCTGACAGCTTGAGTATGTCCAGTTCTCGCGAGGAAAAGCCGCCCTCCGGGCCAATAACATATACGGTCAGGCCGGGTTGCCCCGCCGTGCCTTGTGAGAGCATCGGCACGTTGTCCTGAGCTTCCCAGGGCAATATACGGTAATCTGCGTTGGCGGCATGGCTGACGATGTCTTCCACACCGCCCTTGAGTATTTTCATCTCTGGCAACCAGGGATTGCCGCACTGCTTGGCACCGGCAACGAGCTGTCCAAGGCAGGCTTCATGCGCTGAAGCGGAAAGGCCGCCCTGGCTGTGGTCGCCCTGCCATAGCCATATGCCGCTCGCTCCCAGTTCCACGGCTTTTTCCATAAAAAAGCCCCGTCGTACAGCCTTGCTGAAAGCAAGGGCAATAACCGCGCGGGCTTCAGGCTGCGGCAGAAATTTTTCGTCCAACCGTTCAAGATCAACATGTTTTTTGCCAGCTTTGCGCACAACAAAACGGCCGAGACGCCCCTGACCATCCAGAAGGCCCACTTCGCTGCCGGGGCCAATGCGCAAAACCTGGTTCAGGTGACGCGCCTCTTGCCCATCAAGGCGTACCTCATGTCCCCACTCATCAGGTGGAAGATAAAATAAAGCCAAACTCATGCTAAAATACTTTCCTTGCCATGCCGTGCCTTGCGCACGGCCTTAAAGCCATCCTGCAAGGAAACGAGGCGTCCATAATTTTTGCGGATCTCAATGCCGGCAGGAGTCAGACTTTCCTCCGGCGGGTCAAGGTACTGACGCTGGATATAGCGGTCGCGCAACATCTTTTCAACGCAATCAATTATACTGTCAACCAGTACTGGAAAGAAGTTAACTACCTCAAACTTCAGTTCATTGAGCAGCGACACGGCCTCGCTGAGCATCTGCCTGTAGGTAATGTGCACGCCCTTGCACACACGCGTGCACAAATCTTCAAGAATACGCACGCGGCGGGCCTGCTGGATATAGCTGAAACGGGTGCAAACGTCCTGATACAGGTCGCGCAAGCCTTCAAAGGCTTCGTCGTTGTCCGGGGAATACAGATAGTTGGACAACACCTTGCTGACGTTGGAAAAAAATTCGTCACTGTAGCTTATCATGCGGCGCTGGTGCTTGGTCAGCCAGCTGTACAGAAACTTGAGTCTTTTTTCATGCGTATCGGTGTTTTCAACCACTTCGGTACGCTTGTAGGTGATACGCCCCGTGAATTCACCGCGCACAATGTCGTTGAGGCGCAGGAACATATTGGAGGTATCCTTTATGAGGTTGAGCCCTGTGAGGCGCTCCCCGGTGAGCGGGTGCAGCACTTCCTGGGCAACCACCGAAAGGGCGCGGTCCTGGCGTACGTTGCTGGAATCAAAGGTATGCTGGCGGTATTTGACCCGCAAAATGACCACACGTCGCGGCTTGTCGAGAAAAAAGCCATCGCGGTCAATAATTTCAAGGGCTTCGTCATGGTCGGCATCCACAGCCACCAAGGCAATTTTTTCAAGCAAGGGATAGCGCTGGTTGCCCCCCGTGGACACATAGGTGGTCAAGGTGCGGTCTGTTTGCCCAAGAACCCGCAAAAGAAAACGCTCACCCATTTTATGCAGCTTACGCGCAAAGAGCGCACTTGACGTACGCCGTTCAGACACAATGGGGAAGCCATAAAGCTCCATAAGATACTGATATACAAACATGCGGTTTCGTTCATAAATATCACTGTCGCCATAGACAAATTTGCCTATGCGAATACCAAACCGCTTGAGTTCGCTGTCAATATCAGAGGGAAAGGAGGCAAAAACACCGGCCAGGTGAAACAACTTATCCGCATCCCAGGCCAATACCTGGGCCCTGTCCATATTGAGAAGATACGGCATAAGGGCGGGATAATTTTCAAGCTGCACGGTATCAGTGGAGCGGAACTGCTGACGAAAAACATCCTGATGTATGCGCGGCAGACGAGAAGCGAGGGTTTGCAGGTTCTGCCCCATCACCTGATTTTCAAGTGGGCAGCACGCGCCTTCGCCCTCAGTAATGACCGGGTGCAGCCTGTCAAACTGAAAAATTTCAGAAAAATAATCCAGCTGACGGGCAAAAGCCACCATAGCAAAGCCCGGCAGCTCCTTGTACTCAAACATGTCATTGTCAAAGGAGGGCAGAAGTTCACGCCCTTCGACAACAGGATAGTTCTTGTTTTCCTGGTAGGGCTTCACGAGGCAGAAGCGAACGTGTACGGCATCAAGAAAATTTTTGAGTGAATCGAGGTCGCTGATGACAACAGGGGCGGACAAGCACGTTGCATCCCGCCAAGGTTGACCATTTTTGCTGAAAACCTCTTGCCACTTGATCATTTTTACACCTGCGTATCAGCCTTTCGTAATTTTTATACTTATTTTAAAAATAATTCCAGTAGTCATAATTGATAAATAAATATTTATTACAAGAGTCAAGCCCTTACAGATCCCAACATGCCATTTTAAGATTTTTTTTAGCTATTTTACTGTACCCGCTCAACTTGCTGTGCCACCTTATGCGCAAAAGCAGTTGCGGGGGGCGATACCCTTTGTTACAAGAAATGAGCTTATTAAATATACTTTGGCGGTCAGCCCGCGTCACCATAAAATCGACAGAACCATGACTGAAAATCCCCTGGAAAAGCATATTCTCAGTATTGTTTGCAGCGTATTTGACGCATATTCGGTTGTTTTATTTTTGCCGGACGAAGAAGGCGAGGGGCATCATCTCGCAGCCGCTTTCAGTCTTGGCGACAAAATTGGAGCCAAAGCTACCATATTGCCCGGCAAGGGCCTGGTGGGCTGGATTATACGCAACAGACAGCCGCTT
>JAQVZK010000229.1 GCA_028708195.1 Desulfovibrio sp. | reverse complement strand
ATCTGGCTGAATCACAAAGGTTCACTGGTAAAGGCCGGGCCAGGGCAGACCTATATTCAGAGCATTGTTTTCGACGTTACCCACAACAAGGACGCCGCACAGGCCAAACGTATCTCGAACGAGCGCTACCAGTTTATTCTGGAGCAGCACGACATTATCATTTTTGAGCAGAACCTCATAAACGGCCATTTTTCCTGCTCCGCACGCTGGATCCAGACCTTCGGCAAGGTTTTCAACATCCTTGAACCGGATACAGACCTGAGCCTTGTTCCTGTACATGTGGACGACAGGGAACTGCTGGAAGACTTTCAGAAAAAAGTTCACCACAACCGGCTGAAAAACAAGCTCTCTGTTGAACTGCGCTTGCGCGATACCAGCGGCATGTACCACTGGTACCGCGTCGAGGCATCCAACCTCACCAGTGCCCAGGGCAAACCCATATACATCATTGGCATTATTACCGACATCGACAAGCAAAAACTGCTTGAACTGCGCCTGCGCACACAGGCCACACGCGACAGCGCCACCGGCATGCACAACAAACGCGCCACAGAACAGGCCATTTCTCGCTTTTTGAGCATGCGCAGCAATTGCGGTCCCGATGTCTACGCCATGTTCATGATAGATTTTGACAACTTTAAAAGCATTAACGACAGATTCGGTCATGCCGTGGGCGACAAGGCCATCTACCAGATGGCCCAGATTATCCGCTGCAACTTCCGCAGCACCGATATCGTTGGGCGAGTGGGCGGGGACGAGTTTCTCGTTTTCTGTACAGAACCCATGCCTATGGAAAAAATACGTGACCGGGCCACTCTCCTGGTTAGCCATCTGCACCTGCCGTGCGGTAACCATGTCGCAGAAGACGTGGCCCTTACCGCCAGTGTGGGTATAGCCTGTAACCCCAATGACGGGCAAAACTTTACAACCCTGTACAAGCATGCCGACATGGCCACCTATGAAGCCAAACGCCGCGGCCGCAACCAGTGCGTCTTTTATGCAGAACTGACCGCCAGCCAGCAGCAGAACGCCCGTGACTCGCTCTTGGCCGATGAAAAGGACGACTGATATCAGGGGTACATTGAAATATTTTCCGGGGGAGGCCCCTCCCCCGGAAATCTTTAGTCGTAAAATTTAAGACCGGCCGTTACGTCACGGTGCTACGGCAAGCCTGCTCATTTAAAGCAGAGGCCCAAGGTTTCCACTTTGGCTGCTCCAAACTGCCACTATCGCCCACAAGCAGAAACGCCCGCTTCACGCGGGCGTTTCTGCATACAGTCAAAAACTACCTACAGCCTTTCTACAACTTTGTCGCCCATGCCCTTGCAGCCCAGCATTTCCTTGCCGGGCTCCATAATATCGGCAGTACGGAAGCCGTCGGCCAGGGCTTTGCGCACCGCCTTTTCAATCTGGTCGGCTTCTTCGGCCATATCAAAGCTCAGGCGCAGCATCATGGCGGCGGAAAGTATGGTCGCCAGGGGGTTGGCCACGTCGCGCCCCGCGATGTCCGGCGCGGAGCCGTGTATGGGCTCAAACAGGCCCGGCCCTGAGGCACCCGTTGAGGCCGAGGGCAGCATGCCCAGAGAGCCGGTGATCACCGAGGCTTCATCAGAAAGAATGTCGCCAAAAATGTTGCCAGTGAGGATCACGTCAAACTGCGAGGGGTCGCGCACAAGCTGCATGGCGGCGTTATCCACATACATGTGGCTCAGCTCTACATCCGCATATTCGCGGTGCATTTCCATGACCACTTCCTTCCAAAGGCGGGAGCTCTCAAGCACATTGCTCTTTTCCACCGAGCAGACCTTGCTACGGCGCTTGCGGGCCGCTTCAAAGGCTACCCAGGCGATACGCCTGATCTCTTCTTCATTATAAATCATCGTATTGTAGCCGGTGCGCAGGCCGTCGCGGGTTTCAATGCCGCGCGGTTCGCCAAAGTAGACGTCGCCCGTAAGCTCGCGCACCACCATCAGGTCAAGCCCCTTGGCGGCGATATCGGCACGCAAAAGGCACGCGCCCGCAAGTTCTGGCAAGAGCATGGCCGGACGCAGATTGGCAAAAAGCCCAAGCTCCTTGCGGATGCGCAACAGGCCCTTCTCAGGCCGCATTTCCGGTGACAGCTTGTCCCACTTGGGCCCACCCACGGCGCCCAGATATATGGCGTCAGCACTGCGGCATTTGCTCACGGTGGCTTCGGGCAGGGGGTCGCCCGCACCGTCAATGGCCGCACCGCCGATAAGGGCGGTTTCAAAAACAAATTCGTGGCCAAACTTTTCAGCCGTGGCTTCAAGAACCTTGACGCCCTGAGCGATAATCTCCGGGCCAATGCCGTCGCCGGGCAGCAGGCAGATGGTCTTTTTCATGAAATATCCTTGTGGCAAATTTAGCGATGGTACTCGACCAGAATAAAAGGTGTCGTTCGACAGAGATACCTGGAAAGACGTTCGTGAGTCCTACGCGATTCTTTCTTTGACGTACTCCACAAGCCCGCCCTTGGCCAAAATTTTGGACATGGAGGCTGGCAACGGCGGACAGGTGATTTCTTCACCGTTGGTCAGATTGCGGATAAGCCCTGTGTTCGCGTCAATTTCCAGCTCGTCGCCATCGTTGATCTTGTCAACATCGTCGCCGATTTCCATAAGCAGCAAGCCCATATTGAAGGAGTTGCGGTAGAAAATACGGGCGAAGCTGTGGCCGATAACCACGGGCATGCCTGCGCCAAGAATGGCAATGGGGGCGTGCTCACGCGAGGAGCCGCAACCAAAATTGCGCCCGGCCACCATAATATCGCCGGGATTGACGCGCTTGGCCCAGTCGGGTTCAAGGCCGGACATGCAGTTTTCGCCAAGTTTTTTGGAGTCGGTGGTGACCAGAAAGCGCGCGGGAATAATGGCGTCCGTATCAATATGCTCGCCCACTTTGTGGGCCTTGCCTTTGTAGTTCATATGCTTGGTCCTTCTTACCCAATGCGGGATGTAGAAGCGTTTTCTTTTCTGTACAGCGTGTGCGCTGGTGCGCCACCCCGGCCTGAACACAGCCGCCCAAGCGGGCAGGGGCAGGCACGGGGCAGGCAACGAACCGCGCTGCCTAGAGCTGATCTGGCCCGGCCACAAATCCGGTTACGGCCGTGGCAGCGGCAACCAGGGGGCTTGCGAGATAAACTTCAGACTTCAGGCTGCCCATGCGGCCCTTGAAATTACGGTTGGTAGTAGCCACCGCGCGTTCGCCGTCGCCCAGAATTCCCATATGTCCACCAAGACATGGCCCGCAGGTGCAAGGGCCCACAATGCAGCCCGCATCCATGAAGGTTTCGATCAGGCCTTCCTTGAGGCACTGCTTCCATACTGTGGGCGTCGAGGGCAAAACGATGCAGCGCACGTTTTTGTCCACCTTGCGGCCGCGCAGTATTTCGGCGGCGTCGCGCATGTCGCTTATGCGGCCATTGGTGCAGGAACCAATGACCACCTGCTGCACCGCAGTATTACGCACCTCAGAAACAGGCTTTACGTTGGAGGGAATGTGCGGGCAGGCCACCACAGGCTCTTTGCCCGTAACGTCGATCTCCACCACGCGGTCGTAGTGCGCGCCGGGGTCAGCGGCCATATTTTTCAGCACGCCCGGGCGCTTGTGTTCGGCGCAGTAGGCACGGGTTTTGGCGTCCACGGCGAAAAGGCCGACTTTCCCTCCGGCTTCAATGGCCATATTGGCCATGCTCAGACGTCCTTCAACGGAAAGATCGTCCACCACCGGGCCGCCGAACTCCAGGGCCTTGTACAGCGCACCGTCAACACCAATGGTGCCGATGAGCATAAGCATAAGGTCCTTGCCGCGCAGCCACTTGGGCATCTGGCCCTTGATGTTTACGCGGATGGTGGGCGGCACCTTGAGCCAGGTTTCGCCAAGGGCCATAGCCGCGGCAATGTCTGTGGAACCCATGCCGGTGGCAAAAGCGCCTATGCCGCCGTAAGTGCAGGTATGGCTGTCGGCCCCGATGACAAGGTCGCCAGGCCCCACCAGCCCCTGCTCGGGCAAAAGGGTGTGCTCCACGCCACAATCACCGCCTTCGTAGTAGTGTACGATGCTCTGCTCCTGAGCGAATCTGCGGCTTATGAGCACCTGATTGGCGGAATCAATGTCCTTTTGCGGCGTGAAGTGGTCCATAACCAGCGCGATCTTGCTGCGGTCAAAAACCTTTTTCGCACCCATTCCGTAGAAGGACTTGATGGCAAGGGGGCCGGTAATATCATTGGCAAGTACCAGGGAAACGCGGCACTGGACAATCTGCCCGTCCTGCTCCACTGCTTCATCCGTATGAGCTTGCAAAATTTTATGCGCAAGCGTTTGAGCCATGTTGCC
>JAQVZK010000228.1 GCA_028708195.1 Desulfovibrio sp. | reverse complement strand
AATACCGAAATTTCCTTTGATATCTGCACCTTCCAAAGTACAAAAAAATTTAAAATACTACGCTACAGGCATAATATTTTTTGCAATGAGATACGAAAAGCTATATAGGTATACTTAACCTGGCTGAACTGCCAGAAATTTAGCCCTTGCCGCATACTCTTTCCCAATGGCCTCCCCGCCGTCCACCACCCCAAGGCTAATTCGGCGCGATGCTTTCTGCGCCAACAATATGAACTTTCTGTGAATTCGAGGTATACATGAAAATTGGAATTATGAGCAAGATGATGCTCACTATCCTCGTCCCGTCCATGCTAGGTCTGGCTGCAGTGTGTGCGATAAGTTATTGGCAGGCAGAAACGTCTCTTACGCATCAGATTGCGCATGAGTTTAACAGCGTTATAGATAAGCAGGTTGACGGTCTCGGCACTGTGCAGCAAATGACGCACGGCCTTATACGCACCAATGCAGAATCGGCGCATGCCCAAAAAGCCCTCTTCACCCGGATGGACGGCCAGTCTGGCCTGGATCAGATTTCAGGGGCGGACGTTCAGCGTGTACTTGATGATATTACCCAACATTTTGGCATGGTTGACGGAGCCGGGCTGATAGATTCCGCCGGTGTGGTTGTGGCCCATACCGCGCGTGAAATGATCGGCAACAACCTGCGTGAGCGCAAATCTGTACAGACGGCCCTGGCTGGCCAGATAAGTATGGAAAACCTGCGCAGTCATTCGGGCGAAATGTCAACTCTTGTAGCGGCCCCTGTGAAGCTTGAGGGCAAGACGCAGGGCGTGTTGTACGCCTACATGAGTCTGGCCAAATTGAGCATCAGCACCACAGATACCATCAAGATGGGTAAAGACGGATACTGCGCTGTCTATGACAACAAGGGTATAGCCCTCATGCATCCCGATAAGACCCGCCTGGGTACGGACTGCAGCAGCGAGCCCTTTGTGCAGGCTGCCATAGGCGGTGGCAGCGGCCGCATGACCTACAGTAGCAACGACAGGGAGATGGTCGCCTACTACCGTCACATGCCTGAAAGCAACTGGCATGTGGTCATGGTAGCAGACAGGAACGAAATGCTCGAGCCTACAAGCAAGCTGCTCAAGGCCAACGTGCTCATGGGCATTGTTGCTGCGGTTGTGCTTGGTTGCATCATTATTTTTGTGTCCCGCGGCATATCGCGCTCCCTGAAGACCGGCGAACGCTATGTGCAAGCCGTGGCTGGCGGCGACTTCAATCCTTCGTCAAAGGATGAAGTCGCCCTGACCAAGGCCGCGCAGCGCAGCGATGAAATTGGCGGTCTTTCGAGCGGCATTCAGACGATGGTGGGCAAGTTGCGCGGCTTGTTCAACGAAAGCGAAGAAAAGACGCATCAGGCCGAGATGGCCACGGGTGAGGCCCGTATCGCTATGGAAGAAGCCCAAATTGCCCGTAAAGATGCAGAAAATGCCCGTCAGGAAGGCATGTTGGCTGCGGCGGACCAGCTTGAAAGCGCCATTGCCATCATTTCTTCCGCCTCAACGGAGCTTGCCGCTCAGGTTGAACAGTCTGACCGCAGCGCTTCAGAGTCCGCGCAGCGCCTTGCCGAAGCAGCCACGGCCATGAACGAAATGAACGCCACAGTGCAGGAAGTCGCCCGCAATGCCAGCGCCGCTTCAGAAGCCTCTGCAGGCACCAGAGAAAAGGCCCGGTCCGGGGCACAAGTTGTGGAGCGGGCCATGCAGAGCATCGAAACCGTGCGTCATATGTCTGAAGAACTCAAAAAAGACATGGCCGAACTCAACGATCATGCCCAGAGTATTTCGCAAATCATGAATGTCATCTCCGACATCGCCGACCAGACCAACCTGCTGGCTCTCAACGCGGCCATCGAAGCGGCGCGGGCAGGCGATGCCGGACGCGGCTTTGCCGTTGTGGCCGACGAGGTGCGCAAGCTGGCTGAAAAAACAATGGCGTCCACCCAGGATGTCAGCCGGGCCATCAAGTCCATTCAGGACAGTACGGCCAAGAGTATGGGCTCAATGGACGGGGCCGTAACCCAGATTGCCCAGGCCACAGACTTTGCAGGGCAGTCCGGTCAGGCGCTGGAGGATATAGTCTTCACCGTGGAAGCCACGGCTGATCAGGTCAATGCCATCGCCACCGCCAGTGAGGAGCAGTCGGCCGCCAGCGATGAGATCAATCAGAGCATCGTGCAAGTCAACGAAATTGCACGGCAAAGCGCCATTGCAATGACTGAGGCCACGCAAGCCGTCTCAGACCTGGCAGCGCAGGCGCATACCCTTAAAAATCTTGTGGCCCAGATGAAACTTGGTTAGCCACAGCATGATGCCCCGGAGTTTAGCGTGAAGCAGCGCCAATGGCGTGTTGAAGCCAACCTTCTCCCCGGCAGATGAAAAGACAGGCTGAAGTGGCTTTTTATGGCGCCTTCCTGCCAGTAAAAAACACCAGGCCGTCAAAAAATGGTTGTGTTTCTGCTTGCTAATAACCTTTACCCCTTCCTCGACCATGTCGATAGCCTGTGGAGCCCCCGCGCCAATGTTTTCATAACATTGGCACGGGGGCTTCATGCCGGGCATTGTGGGCGGCTACAGCGTCAAAACTCAAAAGATATATACCCAATCCCCTTGGCGCGCCAAGGTGCAGCGTATGAGTTTGCCCACGCTGCTGCAATTTCAAGCTCGCGGTCTTCTGCCTGGTGGCCAGCAAAAACGCCCATCATACCCTCGCCATAATGGCCAGCAGCTTGGCTATGAGCGGAGAAAGCAGCACAATGGCATAGATACGCACCAGATGGTAAACCATAACCATTGGCGCTTCGGCCCCCGCATCCCCCGCCAAAGCCATGATGGCATTGAAACCGCCGGGGCTGGTGGCAAGGTAGGCCCCTCCGGCGCTCATGCCGCCAAAACGCATGCTTATCCAGGCGCAGCCCAGGCCAGCCCCCAGAATGATAAAGGTAGAAAGCAGCATGATGGGCCACGTTTCGCGCACCACCTGCAGCATGCCCGGACTGTACATATTGCCCACAATCACACCCACGCAGCCATAAACAACATACCGTAGCCAATGGGGCATATGGGGCGTGCTTACAGAGCCAAAGCTTTTAAATATCACCACCGCCAGCATGGCCCCGGTCATTGGGCCGCCCGGCAGGTCAAAGTAGTCAAAAACCAGACCGCCAGCCAGGCCAACGGCAAAAAGTGTTATCAGGGTTGTCATATGTCCTTCCTCCACGCGGGGCAGTCATCGCTGGCCGGGCCACGTCGTTATTGGGGCGGATTACCAGCCGCCGTTTGCCCTGCATACGCCCATTGCCGTCACGCCTCAATGCAGAAAACAGCGAGGGGGCGCATTTTCCATACGAAAAAACGCGCCCCCTCCAGGTATCAGATACCGTTGCTATTTTTGCAGTATACCTATGAGTTTGTCCATTGTCGCCGAGGCGTCGCCAAGCATCATGATAACGCCGGGCCTGCCGTACAGGGTATTGTCCACCCCGGCATAGCCGGGCTTGTCGTCATAGTTGCAGATGATAACGCTTCTGGCCTCCCCAGCCCTGAGGATGGGCATGCCATAGATGGGCGTGCCCTCCGCAGTGTTGGCCGCCGGGTTCACCACATCGTTGGCACCAATGACAATGACCAGGTCAGACTCGGCAAACATCGGGTTTACCACGTCCATTTCCAGCAGGCTTTCATAATCCACATTGGCTTCGGCCAGCAGCACGTTCATGTGGCCGGGCATGCGGCCCGCCACGGGATGAACCCCGTAGCTCACCGTGACGCCCCTGCCTTCCAGCAGATCAGCCAGTTGCTTGACCTTGTGCTGGGCCTGAGCCAGGGCCATGCCGTAGCCGGGCACAATGACAACGCTTTTGGCGTCAAGAAGCACCTTGTCCACCTGATCGCCGCCGCCAGTCGCGGCAGAAGCAGCAGGTGCGGCGCTTTCTGCCGCAGGCCCGTTGCCAAGGGCAAAGTTCACCAGGCTGCCCACAGTCCTGGCCGCGTCGCCCGTCATGAGTATCACACCCTCGCGTTCGTACAGCGGGTTGGGCACCCCGGCATAGCCGGGCTTGTCGTCGTAGTTGCAGATGATGATATTTTTGGCGTCCTCGGCCTTGAGGATGGGCATGCCGTAGATGGGCGTGCCTTCGGCAGTATTGGCAGCCGGGTTCACCACGTCGTTGGCACCAACTACTATAACAAGATCGGCATCCGCAAACATCGGATTGACCACGTCCATTTCCAGCAGGTCTTCGTAGTCCACATTGGCTTCGGCCAGCAGCACGTTCATGTGGCCGGGCATGCGGCCCGCCACAGGATGCACGCCGTAGCTCACCGTGGCCCCCTTGGCCACCA
>JAQVZK010000227.1 GCA_028708195.1 Desulfovibrio sp. | reverse complement strand
TGCCCGCATCCTTTGCGCCCTTGGCGGGCGTGGATGTGGCGTCGCTTGTGCCGGTGGGCGCGGACGCCTCCGATGCGGAAGAGGCGGCAGGCGCCCCGTCTTCCTTTACGCCCTTGCGGTATCCATAATCGTCAACATACCAGCCGCCTCCCTTGAGCACAAAGGATGTTTGCGACATGATGCGTGGCGCGGCTGTTCCACATTGGGGGCAGGGTTCTTCGCCCTGATCAGAGGGGCTTTTGACCCACTCTTCAAAGCGATGCTGACACTGGGGGCATTGGTATTCGTAAATAGGCATGATTACACTAAAACACGGTTGCTACGCCGCCTGACCCCGCAGGGCCCGACCGCGTTGACCGCACGCTGGAAGTTATGTGCCGCTGGCCAAATGCCTACATCCCGCCGCGCCGGGGCTAAAGAGCCATATCCGGCGGCCGGGAGTCTGCGTGCAGATTTGCCCGAGCGCGCTTCAGCCAGTTTGAACTTGCGTATGACGCAAGAGGGCTGCTGCCGATGCAGCCCCCACTAAAGCGACACAGCCCAAGGGGCCTCATAAAAAACTAAGCCTTGGCAGCGGCCTTGGCTTCACGCACGCGCTGCTTCAGGCGCTGGGCACGGCGATGACGGCGACGAGCAAGTTCTTTTTTACGTTCGATTTTCTTGTGAGCCATAGTTCCCTCCGGGGTGAGCCCCATTAATATAAGTTGGTATTCATAGGCGCTTTCTCAGGCAAAGTCCAGTCCCAATGCGGGCATCCTGCCCCAGGCTCAGTTCTGCTGCCTGTCATAAAAACCGCTGACGCCCTGCCCCACACGCAGCTCACAACCTGCAAACCCTTGCCGGGAAAGGATTTCTTTTACCTTCCCCACATGTTTTTCGGGCAGGCTCTCCACCTGAAGCACTGGCTCAGGCGTGAGGCGCAAACGTAAATCCCCCAGGGCGGAAACCGAAATTTTTATGACCGGGCGGGGGCACGGCTGGATATTTGAGATGCTTTCGGCAGCGGCAGGCACATCAGTCAGGGCCGCCAGCTCTTCTTCGGCAGCAGCCAGACGGGCCAGCGTTTCTTTTTGCGGCTCAAGCCCATAGGCCAAACGAGTCAGCAGGCACGGGCGCGCGCGCTGCTCGGGGTCATCCAACCCTGTGGCACGGGCGGCAGCGCGGATGGCGCCCTTGTCCATACCTGCCAGCGCAAGGGGCGAAACCACCTCAGCCTCCTTCAGGGCGCGCAAGCCGGGACGAAAGGCATTGAGGTCATCGGCATTGCTGCCGTCGCAAAGGGTGCGCCCCTTTTGCCCGGCCTGAACCAGAGCCGCACCAATGGCGGCCAGCAATCCTGTTTTGCAGGCGTAGCAACGATCCCGGCTGTTGTTGATTACGTGGGGCAAAGGCAGGGGGTCAAAATCAACCACCAGCACGGGCAGGCCGCACGCCTTGGCCCAGGCAAGTGCCCAGGTGCTTTCGCCAGCCGGAATATGCGGGCCGCGGGCGTGCACAGCCAGCACGTCTGCGCCGCACAACTGCGCGGCATAGCAGAGAAAACGGCTGTCTATGCCACCAGAAAGCGCAACCACCAGGGGCGGCAGGCTGCGCAGAAGCTGCACCAACGACATTGGCAGGTGTTCGGGCGACAGATGTTCGGGCCCCACAAGACCAGCGCCGGGGGCTGACGGGTTTGCTGTCGTCTGCGCCGTCGGGCACGTCGGGTGCGCGGCTTTATTGCTGTTACACATATGCTGATACTGCTCCTGCCCGCACTGCACTGGCTGCGCATATGCCAAAGATATACCAAGGATATGCAAAGTTATGTAAAAAGCGCGGCGCAGGCATTTTGCACGCCTGCACCGCAAACATCTTTATGCTCAGGCCCTACCAGGTCAGGCGCATCTTGGCCCCGTGGGCGGCCATGTATTCCTTGCACTGGCGGATGCTGTACTGCCCGTAGTGCACAATAGAGGCAATAAGAGCCGCCGACGCCCCGCCCGTGGTCACGGCCTCAAGCATATGGCGGGGTTCGCCAGCACCACCCGAGGCAATGACAGGCAGCGAAGCGGCGTCGGCAATGGCGCGGGTGAGCGCAAGTTCATAGCCGTCCTTGGTGCCGTCCGCGTCAATAGAGTTGACGCACAGCTCGCCCGCCCCCAGTTCCTGGCAGCGGCGCGCCCAGGCGATTGCGTCCAGACCCATGCGTTTGCGGCCCCCGTGGATGACTACTTCGTAGCCGGAGGGAATTTCAGGGCTGACGGGCACGGCCAGCACGTCCATACCCACCACCACGGCCTGCGAACCAAAGGCATCCGCCCCCTGGCTTATGAGATGCGGGGTCTTCACCGCCGCCGAGTTGATGGAAACCTTTTCGGCCCCTGCCAGCAGCACGGCGCGCATGTCCGCCACACTGGAAATACCGCCCCCCACCGAAAAGGGGATGAAAATCTGCTCGGCCACGCGCTCGACAACATCCAAAAAAATTCCGCGCGCCTCGGCTGAAGCCGTGATGTCGTAAAAGACGATCTCGTCGGCACCTTCTTCATAATAACGGCGGGCGCTCTCCACGGGGTCGCCGATGTCTTCATTGCCCACAAACTTGACGCCCTTGGTCAGACGGCCATTGCGCACATCCAGACAGGGGATTACCCGCTTACTGAGCATGACGCGCCTCCCGCTGGTTCAAACAGTAGTCATAAAAATTGCCCAGCAGCTTCAGGCCGGGTCTGCCGCTTTTTTCCGGATGAAACTGGGCCGCCCAGAGGCCCTCGCGCCCATAGAGAGAGCAAAAGGTGCGCCCGTAGGTGGTGGTGGCCAGCACCAGAGAAGGATCAGGCGCAACGTAATAGCTGTGCACAAAATAGTATTCTGCCGTGGGCTCAATGCCCTCAAGCAGAAGGCAGGGGGCCACAGCCTCAAGGCTGTTCCAGCCCATGTGGGGCACCGGGGCAGGAGTGCCGTCCTCCAGCAGCATATGGTCTTCAAAGCGGCGACAGACACCCTGCACGATGCCAAGGGTTACGGTGTCGTTTTCTTCACTGCTTTGCAGTAAAATCTGACAGCCAAGGCAGATGCCAAGCAGGGCTTGGCCCCTGCGCACAACCTGGCGCAGGGCTTCGTCCATTCCGGTTTCAGCCAGAGCGCCCATGGCCTGACCGGCCGCGCCCACACCGGGAAAGATAATTCCTTCGGCACGTTCAATCGTTGCGGGGTCCGCTGTTATGACGCATGGTATGCCCATATGCTCCAGAGCGCGTCGCACGCTCGTCTGATTGCCCGCCTTGTAATCCAGAATGGCCAGCATGGTGCTTCCTTACTTTGTTGCGCAGCCCAGGTGAACCGCAGGCTGCCTTGTGCGCAGAGAAGGGGAGAGCATACATTTTTGCCGCCCGCCAGGCAACGCGCGGATGGGGGCGGATGGGGGCGGCTGCGACACCACGGGTGCGCAAGCCGCAGAATCTGCCAGTACCGCTAGTGACAAAAATTGAAATCACGCTTATTATTAAAACCGTGAATATAACAACATGCACCATGCTGTTTTTTATTAACTTTTATATTTTAATCTTGTCAAAGTGTGGAGGCAATCATGTATTTCCCCACTGCCGGTATTGAATGTGATCCTCTGCTGCCCTTTGGCGTGGCCCTGGGCATATCTTTTTTTACGTCTATGGGTGGCATTTCTGGGGCCTTTCTTCTGCTGCCCTTTCATATGAGTGTTTTGGGCTATGTGAACCCCAGCGTCAGCGCCACCAACCAGTTTTTTAATGTGCTGGCCTGTCCGCCCGGGGTCTGGCGCTACTGGCGCGAAGGCAGGCTCGTCTGGCCGCTGACGCTCACCGTAGCGGCAGGAACCCTACCGGGGGTTTTTCTGGGGGCCCTCATCCGCATCAACTGGCTGCCCGACCCCGCGGACTTTAAAATCTTTGCAGGCCTCGTGCTGCTCTATGTTGGCGGCCGCATGGCAATCACCACCTGGAAAACCCGGCACGGCACAGCTGAAAACATGCGCCCACGCGCCACCACTGAAAACGTATCCACAGGCGGTCAGACGACGCTGGGCTGCTGCCACGTGCTGGAGTGGAACACCCGCTCTCTGGTTTTTGTCTTTCAAGATGCGGAGCACAGGGTCTCAACCCGCAAGCTGGCGATGCTCAGCCTGTTTGTGGGCCTTGTGGGCGGCATCTATGGCATCGGCGGTGGTGCCATCATGGCGCCTTTTCTGGTTTCTTTTTTTGCGCTTCCGGTTTATGCCGTGGCCGGAGCAACACTTTTTGCCACCTTTCTTACTTCGGTGGCAGGGGTAAGCTTTTATTCCTTGCTGGCCCCCTTCTACCCCGGCCTGGCCGTGGCCCCCGACTGGCGCATGGGCCTGCTGGTGGGCCTTGGCGGCATGTGCGGCATGTATCTGG
>JAQVZK010000007.1 GCA_028708195.1 Desulfovibrio sp. | reverse complement strand
CTTGGCTGCATGCAGGCCGAACTGACCCGCCTGCGCAAAGAACTGGGGCTGGAGGCCCGCGTGAGCATGCCCGGCCTTATTTCGCACAATGAACTGCCCAGGCTCCTTAAAGAACACGATATTTTTGCAGCACCCTGCGTTGTGCACGCATCGGGCCGCCGCGACGGCATCCCCAATACCGTCATTGAGGCTCTGGCCTACGGGTTGCCTGTGGTCAGCACCACGGTCAACGCCCTGCCCGAAGTGGTGCGGCACGGCAAGACCGGGCTGGCTGTGCCACAGCACGATGCCGAAGCCCTGGCGGGCGCTATTGCCCTGCTGGCCAATGACTCGGCCCTGGCTGCCAGCCTTGCCCGAAACGGCAGGGTGCTGGCGGCCCATATGTTTGACCCTGAAGCCAACAATGACCGTTTGGCGCGTATTTTTACTAATAATTACAGGTGTTGGAAAGAATCATGTGTGGAATAGCCGGTATTTGCCAACTGGGAGCTTCGCCCCTTGACCCCGAGGCCCTGCACTGGGTCAAGGCCATGACCGACCGCATTGCCCACCGGGGGCCGGACGGCGAAGGCCAATGGCTGAACGGCCCTGTATGTCTTGGGCACCGGCGGCTTTCCATCATTGACCTTGGCACGGGCGGGCAGCCCATGCACAGCGCCGATGAGCGCTATACGGTCGTATTCAATGGTGAAATTTATAATTTTGCCGAGCTGAAAGAAGAGCTTGCCGCCAACGGGGCGCGCTTTCGCACCAGTTCGGATACAGAAGTTATTCTTGAGGGCTACCGGCAGTGGGGTGTGGACTGCCTCGCCCGCTTCAACGGCATGTTTGCCTTTGCCCTGTGGGATTCTGTAGAGCAGCGGCTTTTTTGCGCGCGCGATCCTTTTGGCAAGAAGCCTTTTTTCTATACCCTGCAGCAGGGCAGGCTGTATTTTGCCTCCGAGATGACGGCGCTGGAGAAAGTTCCCGGCCTCAGTCTGACCATGCAGCCAGAGGCCGTCATGCGCTATCTGGCCTATGAATATGTGCCCACGCCGCAGACCATCTATGGCGAAGTGGAAAGCCTGCCACCGGCCCACTGGATGCTGCTTGAGGCAGGCGAACTGCGCACGGGCCGCTACTGGGACATGCCCATGCCTGATGAAAACGACAGGCGCGGCGTTGCGCAACTGGGCGAAGAACTGCAATTTCTGATGGCGCGGGCGGTGCGGCGGCGCATGGTCAGCGACGTGCCCTTGGGCGTCTTTTTGTCGGGCGGTATTGATTCCTCCATTGTGGCTGGCCTTATGGCGCGGCAATCATCCACCCCCATAAAAACCTTTTCCATCGGATTCAGCGAAGCCAGCTATGACGAGTCGCGCTATGCCCGCATTGTGGCCCAGGCCTTTGGCACCGACCACCACGAGCGGGTGCTTTCTGCCGAGGAGTGCGCCGACAGTTTGCCGGGAATCGTCAGCAGGATGGACGTGCCTATGGCGGACGCCTCGGTGGCTCCCACCTGGCTTTTGTCGGGCGTAACGCGTGAAAAGGTCACCGTGGCCCTGGGCGGCGACGGGGCGGACGAACTGTGGGCCGGGTATGAGCACTACATCGGCTTCAAGGTGGCAGAGTGGTACAATGCCCTGCCAGCCCTTGTGCGCAACAAGATTGTGGAGCCTCTAGGTCGCCGCCTGCCATCATCCGCAGGGTATATCAATCCGCGTCTGGCCGTGGCCACGTTTTTGCGCGCCGCGCAGGCTCCGGCCTGGCAGGGCGTGCAGACCATGCTTACCGCCTTTACCCCCGACATGCAGGCAGAAATTCTGACAAGCGCCTTCAAGGCGCAAGCGCCGGGCGTTCTATCGCCAGACCGTCTTTTTGCGCCCACGCGCCAACAGTTTGAACACTGGCAGCCCTACGGCGCGGCAACGCCGCTGGCGCGGGCCTTTCATGTCTACGCGCGCCAGTTCATGCTGGACGACATCTTGGTCAAGGTGGACCGCTGCTCCATGCTGCACAGCCTTGAGGTGCGCGCGCCCTTTTTGGACAAGGACGTGGCCGAGTTCGCCGCGCGCCTGCCCGTGGATCGCAAGCTGCACGGGTTCAAGCGCAAGTGGCTGCTCAAAAAGGCCTTTGCGGGCCTGCTGCCCAAGGAAATCCTCTGCCGCAACAAACGCGGTTTTCAAATTCCCGTGGCGCAGTGGCTGCGCGGACGCATGCGCCCGCTTATGGAAGACCTGCTCAGCCCAGACAGCCTCAAGGCGCAGGGTATCTTTGACCCGCTTGCCGTGCGCGCCCTGATGGACGAGCATGTTTCGGGCAGGGCAGACTTGCGTAAGCCTTTGTGGACATTGCTTGTCTTCCAGTTGTGGTGGCAGGCGCGGCAGCGGCCCGCGCAGCAGTAGCGTGTCACCTTGGCCCTTGCCGCCGCCGAGCATACGCAACGTGGGCAGCCCGAGCAAAAAAAGTTTTCTGCCATGCGCCATAAAGGCATTGGGGCCCCCCCGTGGGCAAAGCTTCTTGCCAGTTGGTGGTCAATGCCTATAGTATGTTGTGGCGTATTGCAGTAAGACGAGCAATCTTTGCATATTGAGGAGTAAGCATGACCAGCCAGATCAAGACGGTTCTTCTTCTGGGTTTGCTTTCGGGCATCATTATAGTGCTTGGCGGCCTGCTGGGCGGGCGTACGGGCATTATCATAGCCTTTGGCATGGCCCTGATCATGAACGTGGGCAGCTACTGGTACTCGGACAAGATCGTACTTTCCATGTACCGGGCTCGCGAACTGGCCCCTGAAGAAGCTCCATACCTACATAAAATTGTTGATGAACTTTCGTATAATGCCGGCATTCCCAAGCCCCGCGTCTGCGTGGTGCCCGAAGAAGCCCCCAATGCTTTTGCAACCGGGCGTAACCCGGAAAACGCCGTGGTGGCCGTGACCGAAGGCCTCATGCGCCTGTTGCCGCCCGAAGAACTGCGCGGTGTTGTGGCCCACGAGATTGGGCATATTGTAAACCGCGACATTCTCATTCAGACTATCGCCGGGGTTATGGCTTCGGCCATTGTGACTATGGCCAATATCTTTCAGTTTACGGCCATATTTGGCGGCGGCAATCGTGACGGCGAAGGCGGCGGGGTGAACCCCATTGCGGCTCTGGCTATGGCTTTGCTGGCGCCCATGGCGGCGGGGCTTGTGCAGATGGCCATTTCGCGCTCGCGGGAGTATCTTGCCGACGATACAGGGGCCGAGCTTTGCGGCCAGCCGCTGGCGCTGGCAGGCGCTCTTGCCAAACTTGGGGCCGCCAGTGGGCGCATCCCCATGCGTGAAGGCAACCCCAGTACAGAGCAGATGTTCATTGTGTCGCCCATGTTCGCTCGCAGCAGCATGGCCAACCTTTTCAGCACACATCCGCCCCTGGAAGAACGCATCCGCAGACTTCAGGCCCTGGCAGCTTCCCGGCGCTGATGCCGAAACCGCAGCCAGCACGCGCAGACCCGCCCAGATGACGGGCGTAAAACCGCGCAGATAACGGGCCGTACTGGCTCTTCCGGGTTTATCAAACCCGCCATATTGAGGACGACAATGCAAATACGTCTTTTGCTGGTAGCATTATTGGCCCTGCCCCTGCTGGCCTGTGTCAAGACAGCGCCTGTGTCTGAAGCGGATCCGGCCCAGCCTGCGGAACCATGCCCCTTTGTCTATGTGTTTGCGCCCGGCAACTATATTGTGGATATTGCCAGCGGATCAGAAGTGGTGCTGGACCCTGCCGCGCAGGAATTTGAGCTCTTTTGCTCACCAGGTGCCGCCAGGGCGGCCATTGGCTATGCCGTGGCGCGCGGTACCCTGCCTGAAGGCGACTGGCGCATCTATCGGCTTGACGGCACCCTGGATGATCTTGCTTCCAAAAGCCCGCAACAGCGGTACACCCTCAAGCGCATGGCTGAAGTTGTGGACTGGGTGACAGAAGATATTTAGCGGTTTTTTGCGTATTTTTAGCCAAAGGGCCGATCCTGCGATCGGCCCTTTGGCATTTTAGAGCCTTGCAACTTTGAAAAAAATTAAAAGCTCTAACGCTACACTTTCGTGCAGCGCATCGTAACATACCGTGTATAAAGCCGAAAATCGTATTTTACGGCAGAATGACAACTCTGAAATGTGAAGTATTTCAAAGTTGATCTGCTCCAGAGCCTGGTGTTTTGTGGCCTTTTTTGTGTGTGTACTTTTAACAATATGAAATAACAGAAATTATTACTGTTTTATGGTGTCAGCGTGTCAGTATGGCAATGCTGCTTCTGGTGGGCTAGAGTGCAACCATGCGAAAAAGAAATTTCGCGTGTACCAGCCAGGGTTTCACCCGGCATATAAGGATGTTCATATGCAAACAAGCGCGAGAAATGTTTTCAAAGGCAAGGTTGTGGCAGTGCATTCTGGTGCCGTCAATGATGAAGTGGAGTTGGCCGTTGAAGGCGGGCTTACCATTGTTGCTTCCATTACTCAGGTCAGCACCAAGAAGCTGGGCCTCAAGCCCGGTGTGGAGGCTGTCGCCCTGATCAAGGCCAGCTTTGTACTGCTGATGCATGATGCTGAAAACTACCTGCTGTCTACCCGCAACCAGTTTGCGGGCACCATCAGCAAGGTTACCCCCGGTGCCGTCAATGCCGAAGTGCAGGTTGATCTGCCAAGCGGCCAGGGCATTGCCTCGATTGTGACCATGGGCAGTGTAGAAAAGCTGGCGCTGGCCCCGGGCCAAAAAATAACGGCCATAGCCAAGGCCTCACAAGTTATTCTGGCTGTGCCCAAGTAGTTTTTGCGCGCCACGGCGGCGATCAACACTGCAAAATATACCAAAAATTGAAGCCCGGAGCGTTGCGTTCCGGGCTTCTTAATGTTCAGACAGGTGTGGCTCACTGTGGCACAGTTGTCAGTACGCCCCTTTGAATGGTATCATCGGTGTATGCGCTGGGCGGCCGCCGTGAAAGAAAAGTGGTTGGCATGAGCAGTTCAATTGAAAAAAGAGAACTTTAGAAGGCATGGTCTTCAGCACGAGTTGCGTTTTCTGAAATGCTTTGTGCAGCATTGGAGTGCTTCTATCTCCATATTTCAATGCAGCAAATGACATGCATCCGATAAAATTGCCGTACCAGGGCAGAGACAGATTCGACGCTGGTTTTTTTACGGGTGGTAATTATTTCTACTATGTGGATAGGTGCCGTTTTGCTCTTGCACAATATCGCACAAGAGTGCATATACGGCATAGAGTAGCCACGGTGCTTGGTTGGGTGGCACCGGCGCTATGCAACCACGGTTTTTTGAGGATAAAAAGTATTACGGGCAGGAAATTATTCTTCTGCCCCGGCGGAATAAAGGGCCGGTGTCGAGGACGCGCCCAAGCTGAAAGTAGCACGTATCTTACTTAAAAATTTCACAAACGGTACTAATACTGTGACATGATTTTTTTATCAAGAAGAAATATTTTGTAAAATTTATGTGAAAAATTGCGCAGGTTCTTGACCTAGACTTATAATCAGCCTAATTTATTGCAGCGCTATAGAACGCCCAGCGAAATCGCGGGAGGCAGCCGTGTGGGACAACTGTTACAACTATGACACGGTTTGCGAAATACGCGCTAAGACAACTGCGTATGTTGGTGTTGGCGCAATAGACAAGATTGGCTCCCTGCTTGGCAGTTTGAAAAATGAAGGCGTTTCGTCAGTGCTCTGCGTTTGCGGGGGGCACGCCTACCGCGCCTCGGGCGCGTGGGACAAGGCCGAGGCCGCAGCACTGAAACAGGGTATTGTTCTGGCCTTGTACAACCGGGTCACACCCAATCCGACTACGGATATAGTTAACGATGCCGCTGCCCTTGGCAGGGCTGTCAATGCCGGTGCGGTGCTGGCCATAGGCGGGGGAAGCCCTCTGGACTGTGGAAAGGGAGCGGCCATTTTGTTGGCCAACCCAGGCAAGAGCGCCGAAGATCTTTTTTGCTTTCGCTTCACGCCCCAAAAGGCCCTTCCATTAGTTGCCGTCACCCTCACCCACGGCACGGGCAGTGAAGTCAATCGGTTTGCCATGGTGACCGTAGCCGGGCGCAATCACAGGTCCATTGTTGGACATGACTGTAGTTACCCCCGCTATGCCATTGATGATCCGGCTCTCATGACCGGGCTTTCGGCAGAGCAAAGCCGCTACGTGTCCATAGATGCATTGTGCAGAGTTGTGGAGGCTTCCACAACAACGGTGGCCAACTCTCTGGTTGTGACCCTGGCGAGGGAAACTGTGCGCCTGGTGCACACGTGGTTGCCCATAGTGCTTGCCGAACCGCAAAATCTCAAGGCTCGCTATGGGTTATGCATGGCAGCCCTGCAGGCCGGAGTGGCTTTTGACAACAGTCTTTTGCACATGGCGCATGCGCTTGAGCAGCCACTGAGCCGCTTCAGGGATGTGCCCCACGGTCTGGCGCTGGCCATGCTGCTGCCCGCCGTTATTGACGAATGCTACGCCGCCCGGCCCGATGTTCTGGCCCATGTGCTTGAGCCCCTGGCTCCAGGCCTGAAAGGTCAGCCGGATGAAGCCACAGTTGCTGCCAAAGCCGTAGAAGACTGGCTTTTCAGCCTGGGCGTAAATCAAAAACTCCTGGACTTGGGAGTCCAGGAGTCAGATGTGGAAGAGTTTTGCAACTTCGTCGAGCAGACGCCTTCGCTGGGTCTTCTGCTCTCAGTGGCGCCGGTCAGGAGTACTCGCCAACGTGTGGCGAGAATCTACATCAACTCGATGCGCCCCATGCCGTGAAATTGCCCATCTCCTCCAGGATCGGACTGATCTGCCGCAGTCCGCTCCATACCCAGCCCCTCCGTTTGCCGACGGCGGGGCTTTTTTATTATCACGCTCCAAGGCGAACGCCAAGCTCAAGTTTTTGTCCTGTCAAATTTATTTTATATCCGCCAAGCTCGCTGAGGCGTTTTTTGAAAGCATCCTGTTGCAGCAGGCCCAGTACATCGAGCACGCGGGGGTCGGCAAGAAAAACTTCGGGGATAACAAGGTCCCAGCGTTCGCCCCCCATGGGCACAAAATCAAGCCCCACAATACTGGCGGCAGCGGCCACGCCCGGCCCGCAGTCAGCCTTGCCTGTAAGCACTGCGGCCGCCACTGCAAGCTGACTTTCCACTTCTGTCTCATAGCCAGAAATGTCCTGTGGCGTCAGTTTGGCGTGGCGCACAAGGGCGTCAAACTGTATGCGTGTGCTGGACCCTGGCTGCCGGTTAACACAGCGCAGTTTTTTGTCTTTGATGTCGACAATGCCGGCGATTCCCTGCGGGTTGCCAGCCGGAACAACCAGCCCCATCTGGCGGATCATCAGATTCACAAAAACCACCTTGACGCCGGGCAGGTGCTGCTGCACAAAGCCAAAGTTGAACTCGCCCTTGTCGTCGTCGGCCATATGCAGCACAGCCATATGGCAGTGCTGATTCTTGAGCGCCTTCAGGGCGTCGGCGGCGTCGGCGCTCGCTGAAACAAGGTGCACAGCATGGGGCAGGCGCAGCAGTTCGTCAGCCATGAAGTCCAAAACCATGTCGCTGCCACCGGCGCAAAAAAGCGTGCTGTACAGGCTGTGCACCGGGCAGAGGGGGCGGGCACGGGCCGTGCTGCCAAGGGGGGTGCCCTTGCCGCTGGCCGTAACGTGGGCAAGCCCCTGAACGCGAACCGCAGTTTTATAGCCTTCACCCATGCGCAGGGGCAGGGCCACGGTTTTTTCGGCCACACGCGTCAAGGCCAGGGGCGAAAAAACGTCAAGGCCGGGGTGCGCGGGCAGGCTTGCCGCCAGTTCCACGTTCAGGTCCCCGGATTCGTCCAGTGACCCCGGCAAAATGCCTGAAAAATGCTGGGTCGGGCGGCGGGACAACAAGAGCAGGGCCGGGGCCACGAGGGCCTCAAAAGCTGTAAAGGCCCCGCCGGGGTGGGTTGGCAGGCAAAACACGGGCCTACCCTCATACACGGCGAGCAGCGTGGGGGTGCCTGGCAGCAGGCCCACACTGGGGGCCACTATTTCGCCCTCCGCCTCAAGCAGGGCGCGCACAACCCCCAGCACGGCAGCGTCGGTCACGCACAGCACAAGGGTCTGGGCCCCCGCCGCAATGGAAGTCTGAAAAAAGCTGCGCACGGCCTGCGCGTCTGCATCCAGAGCCGCAAAGCGATGGGCAAGGCCGCCCAACGTCTGAATTCTGGCGGCGAGAGCCGGAATAATGCCGTCAATGAGGCGGTCTGCTGCTGTGGCGGCGGCATTTGAGGTCTGCTCCGGCGGGGGCAGAAAGCTGCCGCCCACGGTGGCCAGAAATACCTGCGGTTTGTTCCACACCTGCACCTCGTTCACCCCGGCCGCCAGAAGTGCGCCAAGGTCACCGGGCCGCAGGATGTGATTGCGACAAAAAAGTGTTTCGCCTGCGGCCATGTCGGCCCCGGTTCGGCGTACGTGCAGCCACGGCAGCATGGGGGCCGTGATGCTGACGCCTCCCTTGCCGTCAACGGCGGCGTGCACAGAGAGGGCCACTGCGTCACAGGACGGGGGCAGGGCATCGCCCAAGGTTACGGCAAAACAGGTTTTGCCTTCCTGCAACAGGGTCGGTGCGGCGCTGGTGGCGGCGTAGGTATCTGCCGCCTTTAGGGCATAACCGTTGGCGGCGGCCAGGGGAAAGGGCGGAAAAGCCAGAGCCGCGGTCACAAATGCGCTCAGCACGCGGCCTTCGGCTTCTGCTGTGGGGCAGGCGACTGGTTGCGGCAACAGGCCCTGGTCGCTGGCAGTGTGTGCTGCGTCCAGCGCCCTGAGCAGTTTGTCGAGCGCGTCAGCCAAGGGGACGATTTCAGAATATATATTGGTTTTGAGCGCCATGTCTCCTCCTGGGCAGGGGCTGGATGACCGAAAGGGCTTAATCCACACTGCAAATATACATCTTCATGGCATGCATGCAAATACCTGGTCTGTGGGGGGGGCCGCCCTGCGCCGTATTGCGCGCCGTGGCCGCTGGGCGTATACTGGGTCTTTGAGCAGAACCCTAACCCTGCGGCGGCATGCCGCTTGATATGACCGTACATGACATACGCGCGCTTTTGGCGGCTGATAAGGCCACGGTAGGCACCTGGCTGCAATTGCCCTCAGCCGATGTGGCCGAGCTTATGGCCCGTGCCGGATATGACTGGGTTGCCGTGGATATGGAACATGGCTCCTTTGGGCGTACCGGTCTGCCGGATGTCTTTCGTGCCATTGAGTGCGGCGGTGCCGCCCCCTTTGCCCGACTGCCAGAAGCCAGCAAAACGCAGATAAAGTCCGCCCTTGAAGCCGGCGCTCAGGGACTTATTTTCCCGATGATAGAAAGCCGTGAGCAGCTTGACCGCGCCATCGACTGGGCTGTGTATCCCGGTCAGGATTCCTGGCGGGACAAGGGCGAATCCGCGCAGGAATACAGGGGCGTGGGCTTTTGCCGCGCCAACATGTTTGGCAAGAATTTTGACTGCTACCGCACCCGGCGCGCGCCTGAAATCTTTCTGGTAGCCCAGATAGAACATATCCGCGCCGTGGATAACCTGGACGCCATCTTGAAGCACCCGCGTCTGGACGCCATCATGGTGGGGCCGTACGACCTGTCAGGCTCTATGGGGCTTACGGGCGAATTTGACCATCCGGACTTCAAGGCAGTCATGGAGCGCATAGCCACGGCCTGCCAGCGCCACAAGGCCCGTATGGGACTGCACATCGTACAGCCCGACCCGGCAGAACTGGCGCGGCAGATTGCGGCGGGCAGCCGCTTTATTGCCTATGGCATTGATTCTGTCTTTCTTTGGAAGGCGGCAGAGCGCCCCAAATAGGGGCGGCTGCTTCGCGTGAAAGGCGTGGGCGCGGTCCACGCGGCGAGGCCACCATATGTGGTCGCCTTGCCAATGGCGTTGCGCAAAACTGCGGCGTAGAGTTGATCAAAAAATTCTCCGGGGAGAATAATTGTGAAAATAACAGTTTTTGGCGGTTCCGGTTTTTTGGGATCGCATATTTGTGACAAGCTTTCCGAGGCCGGGCACAGTGTCACCATTGTTGACCTGCACCCCTCGCCCTGGCTGCGCCCTGACCAGACCATGCTCACCGGCAATATCCTTGAAGAGGAGACCGTGCGCAAGGCCATTGACGGCGCGGATATGGTATTCAACTACGCGGGCATAGCCGACATAGGCGAGGCCAATAACCGCCCCGTTGACACCGCGCGCATCAACGTGCTCGGCAATGTCATGATACTGGAAGCCTGCCGCAAGGCGGGTGTGAAGCGTTACGTCTTCGCCAGTTCCCTTTATGTGTACGGCAAGTCCGGCGGGTTTTACCGCTGCAGCAAGCAGGCCTGCGAGCTCTATATTGAAAACTATCAGGCCATGCACAATCTGCCCTACACCATCCTGCGCTATGGTTCGCTTTACGGCCCCCGGTCAGACAGGCGCAACGCCATCAACCGCTTCGTGTATGAAGCGCTTTCCACCGGCGGCATCACCTATTACGGCGCGGCCACGGCCCTGCGCGAATACGTGCACGTGGACGACGCCAGCGCCGCGACTCTGGCAGTGCTGGCCCCTGAATTTGAAAACCAGAACATCATCATCTCTGGCAACCAGCCCATGCGGGTGAGCGACCTCTTCAAGATGATAGGCGAAATGCTGGGCAAGGAACTGGTCATCAATTACCAGAACGACCCCAACAGCGGCCACTACCAGGTGACCCCCTACGCCTTCATGCCCAAAGTGGGCCGCAAGCTTGTGCCCCCGCTGACCGTGGACCTGGGGCAGGGCATCCTGCGCGTTATGGAAGAAGAACACAAAGAAATCCACCCGGAACTGGCGTCCGAGGGCGGGTATCTTGTGGTGACCGACGACTAGCATTCCCTGGCGGTGCGCGCAGCGTTTGGTCAAGGGGCTTGCGGCCCGTGCTCAGTGCTTGTGCTCGGGGCCAGCCGCCGTACGGCGCAACGTGCAATGCCGGATGACAAGACTTCTTTATCTGCCTGAAAAATTTATACGGACACAAGGAGCCGTTGCATGAACATTATCGCCATCATTCCCGCGCGTATGGGGTCCAGCCGTTATCCCGGCAAGCCTCTGGCCCTTATCCACAACGTGCCTATGGTCGGACACGTGGCCTTTCGCACGGCCATGAGCAAAACCCTTTCCACCACCTATGTGGCCACCTGCGACGAGATCATCGAAAACTACTGCATCAGCGCGGGGCTGAACAGCGTCATGACCGGCGACCACCACGTGCGCTGCTCCACGCGCACAGCCGAAGCCTTGCTCAAGATTGAGGCCGCCACGGGCAAAAAGGCCGACATCGTGGTTATGGTGCAGGGCGACGAGCCTATGGTGCGCCCCGAAATGATCGACGCCGCCGTGGCTCCCATGCTGGCTGACCCCAGCATCAACGTCACCAACCTCATGGCCGATATGGATACTCTTGAGGAATTTGAAGATCCCAACGAAGTCAAGGTGGTGGTGGACCGTTTTAACGACGCCCTCTATTTCTCGCGTGAACCCATCCCCTCGCGCAAAAAGGGGTCTGACAAGGTGCCCATGCGCAAGCAGGTCTGCATCATTCCTTTCCGTCGCGACTATCTGCTGCGTTTCAATGAAATGGACGAAAGCCCCCTGGAAATCTATGAATCCGTAGATATGATGCGTATTCTCGAGTACGGCGAAAAGGTGCGTATGGTCCCCACCGACTGCCGCAGCTGGAGCGTGGACACTCCTGAAGATCTGGCACGTGTGACGCGTCTCATGCAGGGCGACGACCTCATGAAGGAATACAGCAAATAAATGGCTGCGCTCGAAAAACCGGGCGTTGCACAGGGTGCGGAGGCGCCTTCGGCCAATGGGTCGGCTACGCCTTCGGCCCCTGCTTCTTCCGCAAGGCCGGGCTCCACGGCTTCTTCCAGCACAAAAAACGCCGCCGCGCACGGTGCGCCGGGCTGGCGTCGCCGTCTGGGTGCCGCGCTTGAAGAGTTGTGGATAGCGATGCTGGGCTGGATTCCCACGCCCGTGGGGCTTGCTCTGCGTCTGGCGGGCTGGCGCTGGCTCTTTGCCCGCTGTGGTTCGGTGCGTTTTGGCACGGGCTTGAGCCTTGCGGGATGCAAGGGCATGACCCTTGGCAATAACGTGCGCCTGGGGCGCGGATGTTTCATTACCGCCACAGACGGCAGCCTTGTGATGCACGACAGTGTGGCCCTTTCGCCCCACGTGCATGTGGGGGCAGACGCCGGACGTATTGAAATCGGCGCGCACACCGCCGTGGGGCCGGGTACGGTCATACGTGCGGCCAACCACTGCATCGCCCGTCAGGACGTGCCCATGATGCATCAGGGGCACGTGCCCGGCGAAATCATCATTGAAGAAGACGTCTGGATTGGGGCCAACTGCGTCATCACGCCCGACGTGCGCATAGGGCGCGGGGCCGTGGTGGGCGCGGGAGCGGTGGTCACCCGTAACGTGGCGCCCTTTGCCATTGTGGGCGGCGTGCCCGCCAAGGTCATTGGCATGCGGGGCACTGACGGCGCAACCGTTTGCGGCTCGGCAAACCCGGTGCAAAAAGGATAGTTATGGCATTGCAATGCATTGTTTTTGACTGCGACGGCGTTATTCTCGACAGCGTGCCCGTGAAAACGCGGGCCTTTGCCCGTATTGCCGAACCCTTCGGTCAGGAGGCGCAGGACCGCTTTGTCATGTACCACACCCTGCACGGCGGGGTAAGCCGTTACAAGAAGTTCGAGTGGCTCTACAGTGAGGTGCTTGGCCGCCAGATTACGGACGAGGAGTCTGAACGGCTGGGCCACCTGTTTGCGGAATACGCCCTGGATGAGGTGCGCCGCTGCCCGCTTATTCCCGGAATTCAGGAAGTGCTCGATACCTGGAAGGGCAAGCTGCCCCTCTATGTCTGCTCCGGTGCCCCCCACGAGGAAGTGCTGGCAGTGCTGCAGGAGCGCAAGCTGGATCACTATTTTGTCTCCATCCACGGGTCGCCCCCGGCCAAGGCCAAACTGCTGGGCCAGATAGTGGCTCCATTGCCCATGATGGCGCAAGACGTGCTCATGGTGGGCGACGCCCCCACAGACCGTGATGCAGCAGAGCACGTGGGCACGCTTTTTTACGGCGTCGGGCCAGACATCAAGCCAGCGTCTGAATCCGCCTACCCCTGGGGGACGGACTTGACCGGCCTCAATGCCTGGATAAAGGCCCGCGTGGCGGGCTAGGGCAGCCAGCAATCACAACAGCATGAACATCCCGCGCGGCACCACGCGGGATGCTCTCAGTAGAAGATATGAAAAAATTATACATCCTGCTTGTATGTCTTGGGGTTCTGTGTCTCGCCGCCTGCGATTCCGGCAAAAAAGAGGAGGCTCCCGCGCCTTCAGCAAAAAAGGAACAGGCCCAGCCTGCGCCCGCCAAGCCCAAGGCCGACGCAGACGCTGGCAGTGCGCCCAAAGAGCAGGGGCCGCCCCCCACGCAGGCGCAGGTTGATGCGGCTGACGCCGTGGTGGCCTATTATAATGTGGTGGCCATCACCCTTGCCGACCCGTACTTTGTCCAGGCCGACGAGCTCATGAGCAATGTGCGCTCCTATCTGCAGGAGTGGCAGTTGGCGCCGCGTCCGGCTGGCGGCAAGGGCAAGGCTGTGGCCGCCCGGCTGGCCGCCCCCAAGGGCATGTTCACAGAAGATGAGTCGCGCACCCTGGCCCAATGGGTGGCTGACATGAACCAGAGCATCGACAGCATGCGAGCCGATTATGGGGCGCTTGAGCGCTATGTGAAGGATGAAAGCATCCGTGATGACGGCGTCAAGGGCGCTGCCCTGACCGCCAGTATTGAAAAAAGCCATGAAAAATTCATGGCAGCCCGCGATAGCTATCTTGGCACGGTAGAAGCGCGGGCTTCTGCGGAGGAGGAGGTGCTGCTCTATGGGCATCCCCTCAAAAGGCAGATACTGGAGGCCAAAAAGATTTTTGGCCTGTTTTCCAGAACTGCCGGGCTGCTTGTGGCGCAAAAACCGGAGCGCGCCGCGCTGGAGCAGGTAATGGCCAAGCTTGACGCCAGCCTGAACAACGCGGGGCGGCCCCCCTTTCCCGCTGCCCCGGCTGTAGAACGCGCCTACCGCAACTTTCTCAAGCAGAGCGCCGAGTTCAAGGTGGTGCTTGCCAAGGGCCTGGCCGAGGGCTTTTACAATCCTGTGCGGGAAGAACTCAATACTGCCGCGCTGTCCAGCCGTCAGGCCTATAATGCCTTTGCTCGCGCAGTCAACGCCAACTGAGTTGGGTTCGCCCCGCCAATCACAGGATATCTGACATGAAAACGCTTGATTACTGTCACAACAGTCGCCGCACCAATGCGCAGGCTGCGGACGTCAGCCTGTTTGGCCCTGAAGAGGCGCGCGTGGCGCGGGCCTTTCATCAGGGTTTTGCGCAGTATACGGCAACACCGCTTGTGCGGTTGAAGGCTCTGGCCGAGCATCTTGGGCTGGCGGAAATTCAGGTAAAGGACGAATCTTGGCGGTTCGGGCTAAACGCGTTCAAGGTATTGGGCGGCTCCTATGCTGTGGCGCGTTATCTGTCGCAAAGGCTTGAACTGCCCATGCGTGAGGTGACACCGGACTTTTTGCGCTCGGCAGCCGTGCGTGAAAAACTTGGGGATGTCACCCTTGTGACGGCAACGGACGGCAATCACGGTCGCGGCGTTGCCTGGACAGCCCAGCAGTTGCACATGAAGGCCGTGGTGTTCATGCCCAAGGGCTCGGCACCCGTGCGGGCGGAGAATATCCGCAAGACCGGGGCGCAGTGCACTGTCACCGAACTCAACTACGATGATACCGTGCGTCTGGCCATGCAGCATGCCGCAGCAACGGGCGGTGTGCTGGTTCAGGACACCGCCTGGCACGGCTACGAAGAGGTTCCGCTCCGGATCATGCAGGGTTACACCACTCTGGCGCTGGAGGCGGACGAACAGTGGCAAAGCTGTGGGGTCATGCCCCCAACCCATATTTTTTTACAGGCCGGGGTCGGCTCCTTTGCCGCCGCGGTGCTGGGCTATTTTGCCTCGGTGCTCGGCGATGATGCGCCGCAGGCCGTCATTGTAGAGCCGCAGGCGGCCGACTGCTTTTACCGTTCATTCAGGGCGGCAGACGGCCATCCCCATGCGGTAACAGGACACATGCAGACCATTATGGCCGGGCTTGCCTGCGGTGAGCCCAGCAGCCTGTGCTGGCCCATTTTGCGCGACAGGGCCGCAGGTGCGCTTTCCTGCGCGGATTCTGTGGCAGCCAACGGCATGCGCATTCTTGCCTCTCCTCTGCCGGGGGACAGGCCCGTGTGCAGTGGCGAGTCCGGCGCGGCACCCCTTGGCGCGCTGGAATATATGATGAAAAATTCAGAAATGGATGAAGCACGGCAGGAATTTGGGCTGGACGCATCGTCACGGGTGCTGCTCTTTAGCACGGAGGGTGATACCTCGCCGGAATTGTACCGTGAGATTGTCTGGTATGGAGGGCGCGGCGCTGGCAGATAGGCTGGCGTCGTGCAGAATATTAAGAATGAAGTCGCGTTCGGGAAGATTATTTGTGCCCTGCGGGCACGGGAGCTACTCGCGTAAGCCCTAAGAAAAAAGAGTCGTCGCTTGTGTGTGGGGCACAAAGATTTTCGTAAAAGCACGGCTCATTCTTTCCGCGCTTACACGAGTAGCCCCTTCCTCCACAAAGTATTTCAACGAAAAAAAGTTCTAACGCCCGCGAATCCAGTACGTTTCAAATCCGTCCTGCAGCCAGCCGTCCTTCACATCGGTAAGCCCCGCCTGTTTGAGCACCAGGCGATATTCATCGCGTGTGCGCCGCCAGCCCCAAAACTGCTGACGCCGGATGCCGATATAGTGCAGCGCGCCACGAATGAAGATTTTGATGGCGTTGACAAAGCTGCCAATGAAGGAATCTTCTTCCAGCAATGAGGCCGACAGCAGGATGATCTCGCCGCCCGGGGCAAGCTGTGCCCGCAATTCCTGCAGCAGGTGAGTGAATTCGCGCGTGGGGATGCCGTAGTCCACGGTGGAGAGGTAGATCATGTCATAGTGCACGTCGGGCGGCAGACAAGCCGGTGGCAGACCGATATAGATGCGCTCGCTGGGGATATGCTGGCGCAGCCATTTCATGCCCACGGTGCTGGGCTCATTGACGTGCAGCTCCAGGTCCGGCATCTCTTCCAGCAGAATTTTTTCCATATAGCCCACGCCGCTGCCAATGGAAAGCACGCGCACGGGTTCGGTACGCGGTCCGGTTTCTCTGGCGAGCTTGTCTCGCAGCTCACCAACGAGCCAGCGCGCATCCTTGCGTTTGTTCTCACGCCAGACAGCAGGCAGATCGTCCCAATCCTTATAGCGGCGGAAGAGTTCTTCGTAAAAAACAGCGTAGAACTTTGGCTCCGCCAAATGAAAGAAGGAGATATGCGAAAAGGATGTAAATGGTATGCCTTGCCAGCTTTCCTGATAAAATCGTCGCACGTCAAGCCTCCGCTCATGGCTGCATATATGCGTTATGGCAAACGCGCCGAAGCCACTTTAACTCCCCCAACTATAGCGCATGCACGTGTAAGGCGCAATGCGCTCAGCAAGCGCCCTCAATATAGCCTCTTTGATATCACACGCGGGCCCGGTTTGCAGTCACCATTTTTGACCTGAGAAAACAGCCGATTATCAGCCAGGTGACTATCTTGTGCTGCGCAGGGGCATAGCGGCCTGAAAAAGTGCGCCTGCCCATAGCCGATGTGGGTTGCAGCACACACCGGCGCTACCTGCCCAGAGCCGATGGGCATCGCGGCCAGCCTTGCGCCACACGGCCAAATGCCGTAGCCCGGGGGCACCAGCAAGGGGCGCAACAGGGCACCCATACACAAAAATTCTGTCAAACAAACAGGGGGCGGCGCTTTACGGCGTCGCCCCCTGAGATTTCAGACTGCATTCAGGCCCTGTGGCCCTTAATGCCCCTTGGAGTCGCCGTTACGGCCCTTTTTGCGGGGAAACAGCACAAAGTTCCAGTATACCACGTAGAGCGGCAGCACCACGAACATCATGGCGTAAGCCCAGTTCTTCGTATAGAGGAAGTAGTCGTAAAAAGTATGGAATTCCATAGTATTCTCCTCTTTCGGATTGGCTAGTGCTCATCCTTGAAGTCGGGGTGTTCGTACAGCACCGGCATGTGGTAGACGATAAAGCGGTACGCAGTCACAATCATCGTCACCACGAAGATGGAGATGCAGAATTCCCATATGCTGGGGAAGTAGCGCTCCGCCGGGGGCAGATTGTAGTTGAAGGCAATCATGGACACGTTGAAACGGTTCAGGACGATGCCCAGCACTGCGTTGGCCGACGCGATTCGGCACAATGTCACGTTGCGGTCACGCGCGCCCTTGGCATAAACCAGGGCGGGCAGCAGCACAAAGCCCAGAATTTCCACCAGCCACCACGCGCCGTAGCCCGAGAAGACATAGGGCAGGTTGGCCTGCACCAGCATGTCGATGATCTTGAGCATGAAGTAGGCAAACAGGATGAAGGAAGCCGCGCGCGCAAAGCTGAAGATCACGCCGTCAGCTTCACGGTGGTGGGTTTCATCCATGTAGTGGTGCAGACACTTGTGGGCGAACATGCCTTCAAAAATGACCATGGAGGCCCCGGCAGCCATTGAACTGACGAAGAAGAACATGGGCATGAAGGGCGAGTACCACAAGGGATGCAGCTTTTCAGGTGCGATGAGGTACAGGGCACCCAGAGAGGACTGGTGCAGGGTAGACAGTGTCACACCAAAGATGGTGAGCACGATGGTGGCGTGCACCACAAGCTTGCGCCATTTGAGCAGGAAGGTGTACTTCTGCGCCAGCCATTCCATAGGAGCCACGGAGAACTCGATGAGAAGCACCGTAACATAGGTGGCAACGCACAGGCCCACTTCAAACAGAACCGAAGTGGTACCGGGGAAGAAGAACATGTAGGGCAGACGCAGCGGATGACCCAGATCATACAGCAGGGCCACAACCACGAAACCGTAGCCCAGAAAGGCTGTGGTAATGGCCGGGCGTACTGCCGAATGAAACTGTTTCATACCCATGATGTAGCAGGCCACGGTGGTAAAGTAGCCACCAGCCGCCAAGGCCACACCACAAAGCAGGTCAAAGCCGATCCACAGGCCCCAGGGCTGGGTGTTGCTCAGGTTGGTTACCGAGCCGATACCCATTGTGAAGCGTATGATGGTAATGATCAGGCCTACCGTCAAAATGACGGCGGTAATAATATTGCCTGGCGTAGGTTTGAAGAACTCGCCAAGGTTGAGCAGCTTGTCCTTAGTGGGAATGACTATGCTGTGGTGCGACATTTACTTATCCTCCCCGTGACACTTGCATTCCGTTTC
>JAQVZK010000226.1:1530-4423 GCA_028708195.1 Desulfovibrio sp. | reverse complement strand
GGCAAAGTAGGTCAGCGTGCCGTCAGACTTTTTGAGCACACGGTTTTTGTCGTCGCCCAACTGCTCGGTGGCAAACCAGAAGGCATTGTCCTTGTCGTAGGTATAGCCCGATTTGCCAAGCGCTGCAAAGGCCGCGTCCACGGCGCCGTTTTCCACAAGGGTTTTTTCTGAAAACCAGCGCAAGTGCTCCACGCGAAAGTCGCGCAAATCGTCCTTGATGCCGTTGAGGATGTCGGTCATGGCCTTGTCGTAGCACACGTCCTCGCCTTCGGCTGCGGGCATGTCGGGAAGACTGGGGTTGGCCTCAAGCATTTCTCTGGCGATATCAATGATATAGTCGCCCTTGTAATAATCTTCGGGCCATTCCACCTTGCGACCGGCCAGTTCCAGCACCCGCAACCACACAGAAAGACCCAGCAGGCGCATCTGGCGGCCCGCGTCATTGATATAGTATTCTGTGTGCACATGGTGCCCGGCCTTGCGCAGCAGGCGGGTCAGGCTGTCGCCCACGGCCGCGCCGCGCCCATGGCCCACATGCAGAGGGCCGGTGGGGTTGGCCGAAACATATTCCACAAGCACCTTGCGGCCGGGTTCCTTGCTCTCGCCGTAGCTCTGGCCCGCGCTTTCGATATCCGCAATGGTTTCACGCCAGAAGGCCTGGCTGAAGGTCACATTGCAAAAGCCGGGGCCAGCGACCTCTGCCTTCTCCACATCGGGGCAGCGCTCTTGCAGCTTTTGGGCGAATTTTTGCCCAAGCTCACGAGGGTTGGTTTTGGCCTCCTTGGCCAAGAGCATGGCCGAGTTGACCGAAAGGTCTCCGTGGCGGGGGTCGCGGGGCGGCTCAATAACTGTCTTGACGGGCCAGGCCAGGCCTTCTTCTTCAATAATGGCCGCCAGGGCCGTGCGCAGGGTTTCAATGGCGCGCATAGTGCTTTCGCATCCTTTACGTATACAGGTTCTTCTGATTCAGGTTGCCACAGTGGAGAAGGGCGCTAGCCCGCCAAAGCTGCGGCGCTTTCGGCGTTTTTGACCAGTTCTACAGTCAGTTGGTCGGCCTGAGTGCGGTCTGCAAGGCAGGGAGAAACCATCTTGCCGAGCAGTGCCTTGGGGCCAAGTTCAAGCCAGCGGCGGGCACCGGCATCATACTGGTTGCGCATGGTGTCGATCCACTGCACAGAGGACGTCATCTGGGCCAGCAGGCTTTCAAGGGCGCTTTCGCCCTCCTGAACAGCCTTGCCGTGGGCATTGCAGTAAACGGGAAATTTGGGCTTGCTCCAGGTGGCCTTGCGCAGTTGCGGGGCCAGTTCCTTGCTGGCCTCAGCCATCATTGGGCTGTGAAAAGCGCCGCTGACCTTGAGTTCAATGCCACGGCCCTTCGCTTCTTTGGCCTTTTGGCAGGCCAGGGCCACGGCGGCCCTGGTGCCGCTGATAACAAGCTGCCCCGGCGTATTGTAGTTGGCCACGATGATGAGTTCGCCGCATTCAGTTGCGGTATCGGCCACAATTTTTTCCACCTGGGCCATATCCAGCTTGAGCAGGGCGGCCATTGCTCCCTTGCCTTCAGGGTCGGCTTCGGCCATGAGGCGACCGCGCAGACTGGTCAGTTCCAGCACGCTTTGGGGCGAGAGCACCCCGGCGGCGGCCAGCGCGCTGAATTCGCCCAAGCTGTGCCCGGCGGCGGCCAGAGGCTTGACGCGGCCAGCCACCGCACCCCAGAGGTTGAGATTCACCACGGTAAGGGCCGGTTGCAGGGCGCGGGTGTCGCTCATGGCGGCATCGTCGCCGTCCCAGTAAATTTCGCGCAGGGGCAGGGAGCTTGCCCGCTCGGCCTGCTTCCATAGATTCATGGCGTCGGCTGAGGCTTCGGCCAGATCGCGGCCCATGCCCGCTTCCTGTGATCCCTGACCGGGAAAAAGCAGAACGGCTTGTGACATTGAAATGTTTCCTCCAAGGGCGCGGCAGGCGGCCCGCATATGGTCAAAAAAGGCGCGGCGTGATCGCAAGCCCTCTTTTTTACGTTATCGGCGCGGGGCTTGCAAGTCCCGGTCGGCGGGGCTATGAGTATGCACCCGGCAGCATCGTAAAAGCCCGGGCGGCAAACAGAACAGGAGCATCGCAAGACCATGCAGCGAAAAGTGGGGGACAGAAAAGAACTGGCCCGGTTGGCAGCGGCCACAGGCGCGGACGTGCCGCAGGAAGCCATAGAGCCTTTGGGCGTATACCTTGAGATGCTCTGTCAGTGGAACAAGGCTATGAATCTTGTGGGGCCGCACTCCTGGCAGGATATACTTGGCCGCCTTGTGGCGGACAGTTTTTTTCTGGCGTCCTTTCTGGACAATCTGCCCATGCCTGATGCGCCTCTGACCTGGGATCTTGGCGCGGGCGCCGGCCTGCCGGGTATACCCCTGCGGATGTTGTGGCGCAAGGGCGCCTACTATATGGTTGAAGTGCGCGAAAAGCGGGCGCTCTTTCTCTCCAACGTGCTTTCGCAGCTTGGTTTGCCCTCCACGCATGTTTTTCGTGGCCCGGTGGAACATTTTTTTCAGGGCCAATACTACCCGGCAGACTGCATAGTGAGCCGGGCCTTCATGCCCTGGCGGCAACTGCTGGACCTGACTCTGCCCCGGTTGCGCCCTGAGGGATCTCTTGTGATTCTGGCCCTCGAACCCGCGCCCAAAAAACTGCCTGCGCCCTGGCGGCTCGCCGGGCAGCACAGGTATGTGGTGGCGGGCAGCGGGCGCTGGTTCTGGGCGCTCACGCCTGATACGCCCGAAGGCGATGGCAAGACACGCAGCACCGGATACCACCAAGACGGAGCATAACATGCCCCAGCAGAGCACTGCCCCTGACCAGACCCACGCCACGCCTGTTCCGGCTGAAAGCACGCTGAACA
>JAQVZK010000226.1:0-1520 GCA_028708195.1 Desulfovibrio sp. | reverse complement strand
TCCCGCACGCCGAGCCTGATGGAGGGCACCCTGCCGGCAGTGCGGAGCGTGCCCTCCATCAGCCCACGCCGGGCTTGGGGCATTCGTGGGCGCTGCCGCGCGCAACGCATTTGGGCTTTCCGCCCGGGCCGGATGTGGCCGGCTACTGGCTGCGGGGATTTTTTTGGGGTGTGGTGACCCTTGTGCTGGCTTTTGCCCTGCGCATGCTGGAATGGCCCTGCTGGCAGAACCCCGAATTTCGGCTGGGCAGTCAGTGGCTTCTGGCCACGCACGATGCCTACCACTGGGTGGCTGGGGCCGAGGGCTTTGGCCTTGCTGTGGGCCACCCCATGGCGGAAATGCTTCGCCTGCTGGCTGACGCTCTGGGCACGTATCCTGCTGCCGTGGCCTTCTGGTTTCCGGCGGTGCTGGCGAGCCTTGTGGCCCTTATTGTCTACGCCTGGGTATGGGCTCTGGGCAGTATGGAGGCGGGCGTTGCGGCAGGGCTGCTCACGTCTCTGGCACCGGGTTTTCTGGCCCGAACCCTGCTCGGCTATTATGACACCGACCTTGTGACCCTGTTTTTCCCTCTGCTCATGACGCTGGCCCCCGCAAGCTGGGCCATGCGGTACATGCTACTGCCGCAGATGGTCTTGCGCCGCCTTGCCATCGGGTCGGGCAGCATGACGGCCCGGCGGCTGTTCAGCCAGGGCCTGCCAGACGACGCGCTGGCCGGGCGGCTGCGTCAGGCCGAACATCTGGGCAATCCCCTGCGCTGGCAGTGGGTGGTGCTTTTGGGCTGCTCTGGCGTCATTTCATGGTGGACGCAGGAATGGCACTCGGTTTTTCCCTATCTTATCCGCTACAATATACTCTTGCTGGCCTTCATGAGCCTTATCATGGCTCCGCGAGGGCGGCGCGCGCTGCTGCTTTTGGGCTGTCTTGCCTACGCTCTGCCCACGCTGACCGGGCCCGCGGGGCTGGTTTTCAGCCTGCTGCTGTTGCTGGCGGGCACACGGCCGGGGCTGAAAGCGCGGCGCTTTCTTTGCAGGCCGTGGGTGCTGGCCCTGCTGTGGGTGGGGGTTGCTGTTCTATTGGTGCGCGGCGAAATTCTCGCCACGCTCATGAACCACGTCAACGCCTACCTGAAGCACGCTGGCGACGTTAAAAGCACGGGCGAGGGGGCGGTGCTCATGTACCCCTCGGTGAACCAGTCCATCATCGAAGTGCAGGACCTGAGCTTCGCGGCGCTGTTCCCCTATTTTCATCCCTGGATGGAGGCCTCCATTCTTGGCCTTGTGGGTTTTTTTGTGGTGATACTGCGGCGGCCGGGGGCGCTCTTTTTGCTGCCACTGGCGGCTTTGGGCATTTTGAGTACCAAGCTCGGCGGGCGCATGGTCATGTTTGGCGCGCCAGTGGTTGCGGTGGGTCTGGCCTTGCCCCTGTACTGGATATTGCAGCGCCTGCTGCGCACGAGCTTACGCGGGGCGGTGGCCGGCCTGCTGACTTCGGCCGTGCTCATCGCCTTGATGGTGGTTGCT
>JAQVZK010000225.1 GCA_028708195.1 Desulfovibrio sp. | reverse complement strand
CCAGTTTTCGCCAGCAACCGTCACGTTGCTCACGGCCAGGGCGGGCACGGGCAGAAGTGCCACGTTGACGGCTTCTACCGTGATGGTCAGTCCGGTGCGGGCGCTCAGTTCTTCAATAAAGTGCCCGGCGAGGGCTTCGGGGTTGCGCTGCAATAGGTAAAAGGCCCCCGCCGTCAGGCCCGACAGCAGAAGAAAAAGCGCCAGAAGAATGCGCGCGAGGAGCCGTAACCGGCGGGCGTTAAGAAGCATGTTGCAGTCTCTCGTCTTGACGCAGCGCAGCGTCGAGGCTAGGTTTCAAACCTATGGTATCTTGGCGTTGTTGGCAACTGTACGACATGCAAAACGCTTTTTGACAGTTACCGGAGCAGCATGCAACGAATTTTATGGATAGGCGGCCCCTTTTTTGGCGCAGAATTGCGCTCCAGCGGCTGGCAGGATGTGGTCCTGCACAACTTTGAAGACGACCGCATATTTGGCTGGGACGACCTTGTACGGCTGGCGGGCTTTACGCCCGACGTGCTGGTTGTGGCCGACAAAAGTCGCCCTCCCTTTGTGCTCGGGGTTGAAAACTTTCCCTGTCTGACGGTTTTTTATAGTGTGGATTCGCATATCCACAGTTGGCAGCCTTTTTATGCCCAGGCCTTTGACGCCTGCATAGTGTCCTTGCGTGACCATCTTTCTCTGTTTTCTGGCCCTTTTCTTGAAAAAGAACGGCTGTGGTGGTCGCCGCCCTTTGCCTGGGAGCATGACCAGCCAGACCCCGAAGCGCAGGCCCGCTGGGACTGCATTTTTGTGGGAAATATCACAGAAAATACGCCCTTACGATCAAAATTTCTAGGCGCTCTGGGCGACCAGTTGCCGGGGCTGCACGTCACACGCGGAAACTACAGGCGGCTTTTCCCCCAGGGGCGGGTGCTGCTCAACCATTGCGAGCACGGCGACCTCAATTTCAGGGTGTTTGAAGCCCTTGGCTGCGGTGGCTGCCTTGTGACGCCCCGCGTGGGGCATGGCATGGCCGAGCTTTTTGTGGACGGTGAGCACCTCGTGGGCTATGCGCCCAACGATGTGGGGGACGCGCTTTATCGCATAAAATTTTTGCTGGAACACCCGGAGGTGGCGGCGCACATCGGGGCAGCGGGGCTGGCCGAGGTCAATGCGCGTCACCGTGCGGGGCACAGGGCGCAGGCATTTACCGACCATTTGTGCGACCTGTGGACCAGCGGCTACGAAGATATTGTGCCGCAGCGCCTTGCCAGGTCAGGGGCTGTGCTTGAACAATGTCTCAGATTGCTCTATCTGCACTGGGCCGAGGAGTGCGGCAACCCTGACATTCGCCGGGCCTATCTTGCCGCAGCCAAAGGCCGCTACGGTCTTGCCGGGCCAGAAGCCTAGACCGGCCATCGCGGGCTGCTCAGCGTCTGGCCGTGCCCTGCGCCAGATCCATTGGATCAAAGTGCAGGTCCAGGGCCGGGTCCACGGCGGGTGATATGTTTTCCCGCGCCTCCTGTCCTTTGCCCGCGGGCGGGTCAAAGCTCAGGTGCATCAGGGGGTCAAGGCCGGGATTGTGCACGGCATCAGCGCTGCGGGCCGTCAGCTTGGTGGCGCGCGCGGGGTGGTATGCATTCTCGTGCGGGTTCAAATCCATATCCATATCCATTTCTGTTTCCGCCAATGGGCTTGAATCAGTAAGGATACGTTGTTCTTCCGGGTCGTCTGCGTCCGAGAGGGATGCGGCGGGCGGGCTGCCGTCCAGATAGTCCAGGCGCGACTCCATTGCGCGCAGTAACAACCGCAGTTGGGCGTGCTCCTCATGCAGCTGTCGTACAAGCCTGTCCTGGCAGCGCAGCATATAGACAAGGACGGCAAGAATGCCGAAAAAACACAAAAAAATGAAAAGCATTATGGAAAACATGAAGGGCCTCCAAAAGTACGGGCCGGGATCGCCCGGCCACGTGTGGCCGTTATATACGTTCACCCCCGCCGGAGCAAGGAGCATTTATGGCCACGCAGCATATTGAGCCGCATCTGGTCATGGCCGATGAGCAGGGCAATATTTACGATGACGAGCATCTGCTCATGGTCTGTCGCCGTGGCGCGCAGTGGGGCTTGCCCCGCCCGGACGAACTTATGCCTCTGCCCGAAGAAAGCGAGTTTTTTTTGCTGCCCGGGCGTCAGGCCGTGGGGCTTGACCCGGATACAGGCGAAATAACGCCGCCCGAGGGGGAAGCCCAGTTGGCCGTGGCGGCCTTTGCCGCCCCCGCACATACTCTTTCGGCGCATCCCGCCTACACGAGCAACCCCGGCGCACCCTTGCTGCCCCTTTTTGCCTACGGGGCCATTGGCTTTGCCCGGGGGCGGTTCTATATCTGCGCCAAAAGGGTCGATACAGACCCGCGCCAGGTCTTCACCCGCATTCCGCGTCACCGCATTGAGCAGGGCGCGCGCAGGCTGTTGAGCGAATATCCAAAAAACCGGCTGATTCGCCATATTATGGATAACTGCGTGGCCCGGTACGACTGCCCGGCTGCCCGCAATTTTGCCCTTGGCCGCTATGAGGCCCCCCTGCCCACTTCACGCGCCTGCAATGCCCGCTGTGTGGGCTGTATTTCTGCTCAGGACAATGACTCCCCCGTGGCGGTGACGCCCCAGTGCCGTCTCGCCTTTACGCCGGAACCCGCAGAAGTTGCCGAGATCATGCGCATTCATGCCGGACGCGAAAGCCGTACACCCGTCTACTCCTTTGGCCAGGGCTGTGAGGGTGACCCCCTCATGAACCCGGACCTTCTGGAGGAAAGCATACGGCTCTTCCGTTCAAACGGCGGGCTTGGCACCGTAAACTGCAATACCAATGCCTCGCGCCCCAAGGCCGTGGCCCGTCTGGCCGAGGTTGGGCTTACCAGCTTGCGCGTCAGCATCAACAGCGCGCGCCCTGCCCTGTATGAGCGCTACTATCGCCCTGCGGACTACAGCCTGGGTGACGTCTGCGCCTCCATACGCGAAGCCAGAAGCCGTGGTGTTTTTGTATCCCTGAACCTGCTGTTTTTCCCCGGCGTCACTGATACGGAAGAAGAGCTGGAAGCCCTGGCCCGCATGGTGGGGGAAAACGGCGTGAGCATGATTCAGTGGCGCAATCTCAATATTGACCCCGAATGGTATTTTAAGCTCATGAAGCAGGACGCCGAAAACGGGGGTACGCTTGAGCTTTCGCCAAGCATGGGGCTGATTCAGTTTATGAAAAGGCTGAAAAAACTCTGCCCCTGGTTGCGCTATGGGTATTTTAACCCCTACGTGGGCGAAAAGGCCGAATTGACAGCCCCCATGCCCGGTGCCTGGAGCCTGCCCGAACCCCGCGCCAAGGAGGGTGCCCTGGCCCCCGGTGAGAGTGCCAGTGATGAAGGCGCGTCAGACGGGGATTCCGATGACGCGGCAACAGGTCTTGCTCAGGAATAAAAAATATAAAACGTGACTATGGTCACAGATGTTTTATAATCATTTTGTATGCTGTAAACGCTGGTTGCGGTCAGCGCCAGCCCGATGCAGATCATTTTTTTAGGCTTTGTGGCGGAGGGACCCTTTTGTAAAAGGGTCGCCGCCCAACCCCCTAAAACCTTTATTGGGGGGCAAAGTGCTACGGGTGCCCCGGCCCCCGTAGCAGCGTCCCGGACAGCGCCTTTTTGACATGCGACGTGCCACGCCCCCCCCCAGGCGGGCAAACTTGCCTGACGTGCAAGGTATCCCGCGAGAATTTTTCATTTTACGGCTGAGTGGGCTTGACATGCAGGTGGAACGTCATTATTTCATTTGAAAATGAATTTCATTTTATAAATGTCCGGTCAACGGCCGGAAGGAGCGCATCATGAGCAAGGTTATGATTCTTTTTGGGTCCAGCACTGGTAACACCGAAAGCATCGCGCAGAAGCTGGAAGAGCTCATTGCAGCCAGTGGTCATGAGGTGACCCTGCTGAACGCTGCTGACGCCGCTGCGGAAAATCTGGCAGAAGGCTATGACGCGGTGCTTATGGGGGCCTCGGCCTGGGGTATGGAAGACCTGGAACTGCAGGACGACTTTGCCCCCCTGTTTGACGAAATGGACAGCATGGGCCTTAAGGGCAAGAAGGTGGCCGCCTTTGCCTCTGGGGATATGGAATACGACCATTATTGCGGCGCAGTGCCCGCCATTGAAGAAAAGGCCAGGGAGCTTGGGGCGGAAATTATTTGTGATGGGCTCAAGATGGAAGGCGATGCCTCCAGTGATGCCGACGCCGTGGCCTCTTTTGCCGAAGACGTGCTGAAGAAGCTGTAAGAAATGCTCAAGCTGCAGGGGGCTTTGCCAACGGGCCCTCCTGCACAACCGCACAAGGCCCATACCTTCAATCAGGTTTCGGGCCTTGTGTGGTTTCTGCGGGGACGGGCGAGCAGGGTGTCAACTGTGCCATGCCACGACGTGG
>JAQVZK010000224.1 GCA_028708195.1 Desulfovibrio sp. | reverse complement strand
CTGTCAGGAATGGAATACGCTGCAGGCGTCTGTACAGTCCCGAGCAGCAAGCAAGGCCAGAACGACCCCGAGCGCTGCAAACACCGCCGGACGCCCCGTGGCCCTGTGCGATGTGGAGGATTCTGGGCACGAACCCTATGGCAGCGGCCTGCAGGCGCTGGACAGGGTGCTGGGCAATGGGCTTGTGCCCGGAGCCGCCATTCTTGTGGGCAGTGAGCCCGGTATAGGCAAATCAACGCTTTTGTTGCAGGTGGCGGGGCTTGTGGCCGCCCAGATGGCCTCCATGGGCCGTCCTGTGCTTTATGCCAGCGGCGAGCAGTCGCTGCCGCAGATCAAGGGCAGGGCAGAGCGCCTTGGTATGCTTGACGCCAATTTGCTGGCGCTTGCCACCTCCCGCGTGGAAGACGTGGTGGAGGCCGCCAATGCGCAGAACCCGGCCCTGCTTGTGGTGGACTCCATACAGACCCTCACAAGCCTTGAGGCCGAAGGCCTGCCGGGCAACGTCAGTCAGGTGCGGGCCGTGGCCACAGCCCTGCTGGAACTTTGCCGCCGCCAGAGCTGCACGCTCATTCTGGTGGGCCATGTGACCAAGGACGGCGTTCTTGCCGGGCCGCGCCTGCTTGAGCATATGGTAGACACGGTTATTTCGCTTGAGGGCGACCGCCGCCAGATGTTTCGCCTGCTGCGCGTGTTCAAGAACCGCTTTGGTCCCAATGAGGAACTGCTGGTTTTCCGCATGGGGCAGCAGGGCATGCAGGTGGTTGACGACCCCTCCACCTTCTTTCTGGGCCAGCGAGACGCCTCGCTTTCCGGCACGGCCGTCGTCATGGCCGTGGACGGGCAGCGCCCGCTTGCCGTTGAGGTGCAGGCGCTTGTGTCGCGCACCTTTTTGAGCATTCCGCGACGCGCGGCCCTGGGGATTGACGTGGGGCGGCTGCACCTTTTGCTGGCTGTTCTTGAAAAACGCCTCAAACTCAATTTTGCCCAGGTGGACATCTATGCCAAGGTGGGCGGCGGCATCAAGCTGAACGAGCCGGGGCTGGACCTTGCCCTGGTGGCTGCCGTGCTTTCGTCCTACTATGACGTACCCCTGCCAGAAAAATGTGTGCTCTGGGGCGAGGTGGACCTTAACGGCCAGATACGGCCCGTGGCCGCGCAAGAACTGCGTCTGACCCAGGGCCGTCGGCTGGGCTTTGACCCCATTGTGCATCCCGGTGAGGGAAAGGGCGGCATTGCCACCATTGCGGCCCTGCAGCAGCGTCTTTTTCACCGTCACCAAAAGGCGGAGGAGTAATAATGGCGCTGGAAGTGGAACGTAAATTTTTGGATGTTGATCTGACCGGTCTGCGCATCCGGTTGGCGGCGCAGGGCGCGCATTGCCTTGGGGCGCACTTTGAAAGCAACACGGTTTTTGAAACGCCGGATGCTGCTCTTTTTTCCAGTGGCCGGCTTTTGCGTCTGCGCAGTCAGGAATGGCCGGGTAAAATGCGTCATGTGCTGACCTTGAAACTGCCCGCGCAGGTATCTGCCGGGACAGAGCAGTGCAAGGTGCGCGAAGAACACGAGGTTGAAGTGGCAGACGTAAGCGCCATGCGCCATATCCTCGAAGGCTTGGGCTACAGCCCGGCGGCGCGGTATGAAAAGGTGCGTGAACCCTGGCGTCTGAACGGTGTGGAAGTGGAACTGGACATCCTGCCCTTTATGCGGGGGGTGGAACTTGAAGGCCCGGTAGAGGCCATTGACGCCGTGCAAAGCTGTTTGGCTCTTGACAACATGGCAATCAGTACCAAGAATTATCATCAGCTGCATCAGGAATGGCAGCAACGCAACAACTTGCCCCTGCAGCGCTCCTTTGTGTTTGACGAAACGCAAAGACGCACCTGGCGATGCCAGTTGGGGCTGGCGGAAGACGGCGGTTCCACGTTACCTGAACAGCGCTGAATATTTGTGCCGCGGAGTAGTGCATGCCCGTTTTTAACGAGAACCGGAATGACGGCGAAAGCCAGATCATTGTGGAAAAAAAATTGAAGGAACCCGACCGGTATCGGGTACTCCTGCACAACGACGATTACACCAGTATGGAATTTGTAGTGGCTGTCCTGTGTGCCATTTTCCACAAATCGACGGAAGAGGCCACAACCATTATGCTGAATATACACCAGCATGGCGTTGGACAGTGTGGTGTATACACCCATGAAGTAGCAGAGACCAAGGTGAAAAGGGTTCATCAGGCGGCCAAGGCTGCGGGATTTCCCCTCAAATGCACCATGGAAAAAATTCATTGAGATGCCTATGCTGAGCAAGAGTGTTCAAAGCGTCATACGTGACGCCCTTATGGAAGCCCACCGGCGACGCCACGATATGCTGACTGTGGAGCACGTTCTTTTTGCTCTCACCAACAGCATGCGTGGGCGTATTCTGCTTGAAGGCAGCGGGGCCAGCGTGGCCGTGCTGCGCGAGCAGCTTGAAGATTTTTTTAACCGTGAAATGGAAGCCGTCCCCCTGGCGGGCAATCACGAGGTTGCCCAGACAGAAGGCGTACAGCGCGTGCTTGAACGCGCCATGAGCCATATTCGGTCTGCCGGGCGCGATACAGTGGAGCTGGGCGACCTGCTCATCTCCATCATTGATGAAGAGGAAAGCTACGCCAACTATTACCTGCGCAAGCAGGGTGTGGAACGTCTTGATGTGCTGACCTTCGTGTCGCACGGCATGGATGAAGGCGGCGGTTCAAAGGGGGCGGTGCAAGGCGGCGAAGCTGAAGAAAGGGAAGGCAAGGCCGATCCTTTGGCCCAGTATGCCGTTGACCTCACAGCCCGCGCCCGTGAAGGCAAGATTGACCCTCTGGTGGGCCGCGTGACCGAGCTTGACCGCACGGTAGAAGTGCTGTGCCGCCGCCGCAAAAACAATCCGCTCTTTGTGGGCGACCCTGGCGTGGGCAAAACTGCCCTGGCCGAGGGCCTCGCCCTGCGCATTGTGGAAGGCAAGGTGCCAGAAATGTTCGCCAAGGCCCAGTTGTTCGCTCTGGACATGGGGCTGCTTTTGGCGGGCACCCGCTACAGGGGCGATTTTGAAAGCCGCCTCAAGGCCGTGGTGCAGCGCCTGCAAGAACTGCCTGACACCATTCTGTTTATTGACGAAATTCATACCATCGTGGGGGCGGGTTCTACCTCTGGCGGCTCTATGGACGCCTCCAATCTGCTCAAGCCCGTGCTTGCCAGCGGCGAACTGCGCTGCATCGGCTCCACGACCTATGAAGAGTTTCGTAACCATTTTGAAAAAGACCGTGCCCTGGCCCGGCGTTTTCAGCGTATTGATCTTACAGAGCCCAACCCTGAAGAGTGCCTTGCCATCATTCAGGGGCTTGAAAAGCGCTATGCCGATTTCCACAAGGTTCGGTACAGTTCCGCCGCCATCAAGGCCATGGTGGACCTGACGGCCCGGCATGTGCGCGACCGCCTGCTGCCCGACAAGGCCATTGACGTGCTGGACGAATCCGGCGCGGCCGTGCGCCTTGGCCGTGGTGTGCAAACAGGTTCGCGCAAACTGCCTGCGGGTCGGTCAGTCAAAAAATCCGCTGCCAGCGGCAAGGCTCCGCTTCCTGTGGTGGGTGTTGCCGATGTGGAACGCATCGTGGCGCGCATGGCGGGCATACCCGTACGCACAGTGTCCGGCACAGAACGCAACCGACTGGCATCTCTTGAAAAAGACCTGAAAGAACACGTATTCGGTCAGGATACCGCCATTGAACTTACGGTGCGTGCCATTTTGCGCGCCCGCGCGGGGCTTGGGCAGGAGCAGCGCCCGGCCGGGGCCTTTTTGTTCTACGGCCCCACAGGTGTGGGCAAAACAGAAGTGGCCCGCAGTCTTGCCAAGCTTATGGGCGTGGAGTTTCTGCGCTATGACATGAGCGAATATATGGAAAAGCACTCCGTATCCCGTCTCATCGGGGCGCCTCCCGGCTACGTGGGCTTTGATCAGGGCGGGCTGCTTACCGAGGCCGTGCGCAAGGCTCCCTATTCCGTCGTCTTGCTGGACGAGGTGGAAAAGGCCCATCCCGATATCTTCAACGTGCTGCTCCAGGTGATGGATTATGCCACGTTGACGGACAATACGGGCAGAAAGACGGACTTTTCGCACGTGGTTCTTATCATGACCTCCAACGCCGGCGCCTTTGACATGTCGCGCCAGGCCGTGGGCTTTGGCGGAGCTTCACGGCAGGATGCGGCCCACAAGGGCCTCAAGGCTGTGGAAAATACCTTCCGCCCCGAGTTTCGCAACAGGCTGGACGCCCTCGTGCCCTTTGGCAGCCTGACAGAAGACATGATGCTGCGCATTGTGGACAAGTTTGTGGCCGAAATAGAGCAGAGCCTCGAGCAGCGCCATGTGCACCTTGACCTGAGCCTGACCGCCCGCCAGTGGCTGGCCCGTAAGGGCTTTGACCCCACTATGGGCGCGCGGCCGCTGCGGCGCCTCTTGCGCACGGAGCTTGAAGACAAG
>JAQVZK010000223.1 GCA_028708195.1 Desulfovibrio sp. | reverse complement strand
TGGGCATGTGCGCCATGGGCTCACTGCTGGGCGCTCTGGCCCAGGGGCAGGCCGCGCGCGAATCGCTACTGAGTATTGTACTTTTTCCCCTGCTGACCCCTCTTTTGCTGGCGGGCATAAGCGTGGGGGCGCAGGCCTTTGGCGCGCCCAGTGCCGACGGCCCCGGGGTATGGCTTGGCGTGGCCGCAGCTTTTGACGCCGTATTTCTTGGGGCCGGGCTTCTATTGTTCGGCCATATCTACGCAGGAGACGAATAATGCCCAAATTTTCGCCGCTGCCGCAGTTGCTGGCCCTCACGGGCGGCCTGGCCTTCGCAGTCTGCCAGTGGCTCATTTACGCTTATGCTCCTGTGGAACAGGCCTTGGGCCTGCCGCAAAAGATTTTCTACATCCGCCTGCCTCTGGCCTGGTGGGCGCTCATAAGTTTTTTTGCGGTATTTGCAGGTTCTGGGGCCTATCTGTGGCGGCGCAGCCCCGGCGCCGACCGTTTGTGCGCCGCTGCCGCCGAGGTGGGCGTACTCCTGAGCGGCCTGGCGCTTGTCACAGGTATGCTCTGGGCGCGCCGTTCGTGGGGCGTCTGGTGGACGTGGGACCCACGCCTGACCACCACCCTCATCATGTGGTTCATCTATGCCGGGTATCTTGTGCTGCGCGGCCTTGACCTGCCGCCGCAACGTCGCAGCGTGGTCTGCGCGGTGGTGGGCGTTGTGGCCTTTCTTGACGTGCCGTTGGTCTTTTTGTCCGCGCGCATCTGGCGGTCCATCCACCCGGCTGTCTTTGGCAGCACGGGGGGCGGGCTTGAGCCTGAAATGCGCCTTACGGTGATAGCCTGCGTAATTTCTTTTGGTTTTTTGTGGGCCGGGCTGGTCTGGCTGCGAAAACGCCAGCTTGATCTGGCTGCCCGCCTTGATACGCTGCAACAGAACAGGCTGATGCAGGAAGGACTGTAACCGCACGGCCCAATACCTCACGCGCACCCTGCCGGAACGGCAGACGCGAGGGGGCTTGCCACGGAGGACATATGGATACCCTGACCTGGATCATCATGGCCAATGCCGTCGTATGGATCGGCCTTGGCGCTTACCTGGCCTTTATGGGGTCGCGCCAGCGCGCCCTTGCCGCACGCCTTGCCCAATGGGAGATTATTAATCATGACTGATAGTTCCAAGCGCCCGGCCTCTTCCCGCGCGCTTATCATTGTTCTGGCCCTGGGCCTTGCGATCATGCTGGCAGCCTCGCTCAAGGAGCGCTTTGAAAAGCCCTCGCTTACCGAACAGCGCCGGCCCGGCCCCGCAGCTCAGGCTGGCGGTCAGGACGACGCTGCCCAAAAGATAGGCAGCCTCATGCGGCAGGTGGCAGAAAATCCCAATGACAGCACCGCCATGATCCACCTGGTGGAGCACCTTGTGGGCGCGCAGAACTGGGAAGCGGCCGAAACCTTTGCCCAGCGCGCCGTGACGCTGGATGCGTCCAACTCCAAGCCGCTTTACCTGCTTGGCGTCATCATGCACAATCAGGGACGCAACAAAGAAGCCGCCGAAGCGCTTGAAAACGTGCTTGCCATCAAGGACGAGGCTTCTGTTCGCTACAGCCTTGGCGTATTGTACATCTATTTTCTTGAAAACCCGGCCAAGGGTGTGGAACATCTGACCGCTGGCCTCAATGATCCCAAGGCTTCTGATGAGCTTAAAAAAGCCATCACGCAGGAGCTGGAAAAGACGCAGCAGGCGGAGCAGGGCACCAAGCCTGAAGGCAAAAAAGCCGACAAAGCCGCAAAAGCCAAGGCACCCGCCGAAAAGGCAAAATAGGCCATCGCTGTCGGCCATGTCTGGCCCGCCATGGGCGGAGCACCTGCGCTGGCAGAAAGAACAGTTTTCAGACCAGGCCCAGCACACGGGCAGGGTACAGGCCAGAAATACGGACAGGCCCGCAGCGCTCACAGCAGCTGCGGGCTTGCCTCTTTTTTTTACTGGTTGTACCTTTTACCGCAAAGTTACGGCCCCAAGGCCACAGCCGCACCCAAAGGGCAAAACACCGCCCGAATTGTCGCCGCAATTGTTGCCGCATTGGTGCGAGCCTACTTTATCTGTTTAGAGCAGATGACCTTTGAAAATATATACTTTAAGGTTACGGCACACGTTACGGCGCGTGACAGCGCAAAGACACAGCAGTGCCTGGCCTTCACGGCGGGGTTTGCTCGCGCCGTCGCCCGAGCATTTCAACGCAACAATGCTCTAAAACACCGCATCGGCGTATGCAACGTTGCGGGATCAACAAACCCGGCGCAAATACTCCAAGAGGACTTCATGGCCCGTCGTAAAAGCAAGAATTCTCCCGGTACGGAACAGGATCAAAAAAAATCGCCAAGCACGTCCGGCAAAATGGCACATGGCACGCAACCCGCCTCATCGGCAGCAGCCACAGCTTCCACCGGGCATGAACAGCCTGGAGCGGCTCCCGCAGGCAGTGTGCGCAAGGGCACGTTCATCATGGGTGTGGCCATCGCTCTGGTGCTCGGTTTGTATGTGGGCAGCCTTATTCCGTCCATGCTGCACGATTCCGCAGCACAGCCCATGCCCGGCCAGGGCGCTCCGGCTTCTTCGCCACAGACTCCCGAGAACGTACGCCCGGCACCGCAGGCCGGAATGCCGCAAGTTTCGCCAGAGCTGTCAGCCCGCATCGGCGCGCTGGAAAAATCCGTGCTGGACAATCCCAAGGACGCCTCACGTTGGACCAGCCTGGGCAATCTCTATTTTGACACCGGCCAGGCCCAAAAGGCCATATCTGCCTATGAGCGCTCTTTGTCCATCGAGCCCGGCAACGCGCACGTCCTCACCGATCTTGGCATCATGCAGCGCGAGGTGGGGCAGTTCGACAAGGCCGTGGTCAGCTTCCGCAAGGCGACGTCGCTTGATCCCGGCCTTGAAAACGCCATGTTCAATGAAGGTGTCGTGCTTTACTACGACCTCCAGCGCAGGGACGAAGCCGAGGCTGCCTGGAAGCGCCTTTTGAGCGTCAACCCGGCCGCACGCGCCCCGGACGGAAAGCCCGTGGCCGATCTCATAAAGAACCTGCGGTAAACCAGAAGGCGCGGCCAAGCCGCGCCTCTGGCCTTGACCACAAGCTCCCCTGCCGGAGCATCGCCCCATACAGCCAGAGGATACAGGCGAAACCATCATGACACATATCCCTACCGGCCCCCATTCCGGCAAAGGCCACACCGGCGCAATCCTGGCCCGGCGTGCCGTTGTCGCGGGCATGCGCTTGTGCGCTCCGCTTTTGTGCCTGATCCTTCTGGCGGCGCTTCCCGGCGCGTCTTGGGCTGCGCCCAGCGAAGCCCTTCTTTCGCAGCCCCCGGTGAACATGCAAAAAGTCATGGTGCCCCCGGCCCTGCAAACTCCCAGCGTTCCGCTCTTGCCCAGGCTTCAGTATTTCATTGACCAGACCGGCACGATGGATGTGGAAGAAGTGGCAACCCCAGCCAACGCCAGCGCCTTTCAGCCGTTGAACATGAAAACCCTGCCGCGCAGCGTGGGCATCATGTGGCTGCGCTTTACGCTGGCGCCCGTGCCGCAAGGCGCAAAAGCTGGGGCCATACTGCTGGATATGGGGGCCGGTGTGCCCGAGGGGCCCATCCTTTATGAGCCACACGTCAATCCCCTCACTGAAAGTGTGGAGTGGAGAGAAATTGTACCAACCCAGCGCGACGTGCTCTTGCTGCCAGAGGGCACCAACGAGCCGCTGACCTGCTATATACGCCTGGACGGCCTGCCCGGCCTGTGGTTTGAGCCCATGCTGCGCACCCCGCACGACGCCGCCAACAACTGGGGCAGCCTCGCGGGCACAGCGGCAATTCTGGCTCTGGGCGTGGTCATGCTGCTCTGCCTTTTGCGCGGCCTTTCAGAAAAAGGCCAGTGGCGCATCTGGACAGCCCTCTACGTAGCCGCCGCTCTGGCGCAGGCCATCATGGGCATGCCCGCCTATGGTTCTGGGCACATCACCATGCATGAGGCCGCCGCCGTGCTCAGTCCGGGCGTTGCCCTTATGCTGCTGCCGCATGTGGGCCGTCATCTTTTGCGTACCAGGCAGCGCTCCCGCCTTCTGGACGCGCAATTTGTGCTGCTTTCTCTGCCGGGGGCCGCGCTTGCGCTGCTGCCTCTCTTGCCGGGCTTCAGCTGGCTTGTACGCTATCTGGCCCTGTGGCCCCTGTGTACCCTTATTTTTGTGCCCAGCGCCATTGGCGGGGCTGTTATGGGCCTTGGCGGGGCGAGACGCTTTTTGCTGGGCTGCCTGCTGCCTCCGGCTTTTATCGTTGCCGGTATACTGGGTCTGGACAGCGGCTATGCCGCCAACCTTATGGCCTCTGCCCCCCTGTGGGGCACGGCTCTGAGCGCCCTTATCATCGCGGGCACCGGAGCCCCGCGTGACATGGCCCAAAGCGGCGCTGACGATAAAAAACGAAAGGGCAAGAAAAAAGACAGTTCCCGGCCCGGACCGGAAGGCCTTGGCGGCCTTGA
>JAQVZK010000222.1 GCA_028708195.1 Desulfovibrio sp. | reverse complement strand
TATCCCTGCAGCAATGCCCGCTTTGGGCCAGTGATGTAGGTGGGCTCGTAGCCTCCGGCTTCTTCGCAATACGGTCCAAAAGCTGTGCCGTGCCCACCTGTAGCCTGCACTTCTTCGGCGGGCAGCCAGTGCCTGCGAAACTGCAAAAGATCGTGCAACAACTGCTCCAGATCGCGCATGCCGGTATGGTGCTCATATATACCGCGCACAAGCCCCTTATATATAAGGGCCGCCACTGTGTGCCCATTTCCCACATTAATGACGGTGACACCCTCGCGAAAGCTTCGCTCCATAACTTCAGCGTCGCACAAAGCGCCCAACAAGGCGCTTGTGCCTGTATCCGCCACAGGGCCACCTGTTTTTTCATGCAGCGGAAGCAACCGGCTCAGGGCCGGGGGCGGTGCGGAGTATATCCACTGGGCCGGGTCAGGGGAAGAGGCCAACAGCTGGCTCCACATGCGCATTCTCGCCTGACGGTTGCCAACAACGTGATAGCCGTGATCCTGCGCGGCCGCCAATACCAGATGGGGCTGCGGCAGGCCGGACATGCGCAGCACTCCGGCCCAGAAGTCCGGCGCGTAGTCCGACAAAAAAATGGGCACGCTGTTCTCGGGACAGTGGGCGGTAAACTCAACCCCGATTTTGCGCACGATATCTTCATTGTCGTGGATACCACGCGAAGCAGCCGGGGTTGACCTGACCTTGAAGCCAGCAGCCAGATGCTCCTTGATTGCCTGAGCGAAGCCGCCCCCCATATTGCCGCCATAAAGCCAGATATCACGGCGCAGCAGCGTCAGCTCGCGTATACGCTGCGCCACCATGCGGGCGGGCGCGGGCAAGACAAAACGCGGCCAGTTTTCGCACTCAAGCCCTGGTCGGGCCAAAAGAACATCCTGTGTGCCGCTGCCAATATCAAGGCACAGTACCGGCCCCGAATGCTTCAAAAACTTATGTACAAATTCATCCATTTGCTGTCTCCGTAAGGGATTGAAGTTACCCGTAACACCCCACAAGCGCAAGTCCCGGCAGTTTTTTAAAAAAAATACTTGCCAAGACCAAGCCAATGCGATAATCCATTGCTTCGCGCCGAGGTGGTGGAACTGGTAGACACGCTATCTTGAGGGGGTAGTGGCAATTGCTGTGCGGGTTCGAGTCCCGCCCTCGGCACCAACGAATACTCTCATAAAGCCCCGTAAAGCTCTGAAAGCCTTACGGGGCTTAACTTTTACCTTCTGTAATACTCTCGGATAATTGGCTCTACACCAAAGACGGGGGCAAGCCCCTTCGACGGGCAGTTTTTCCGACAGGTTTCTGAACGATTCCCCAGCCATTTCAGCAGCACAATACGGCCCAGCGGACTTGGAGATGGGAGGATTACAGGGATTACCGTGTGTTTGCCACCTCTATACGTTCCCACATTTTACGAGCGTAAAAAGCATAGCCAGCGCGCTTTTTTGAAGAGTAGCCAATGTAGCGTCGCTCAGGATATTTCCCAGAACTTAGCAGTATTGGCTAATAATTTATCATTCTCTCCAATCGTTTCGATCCACATATCAACTCCGGTATTCCAATTTTGAATATCAGGCCATGCTAAAAAACCATTTTGGCTTTTCATTTTCCTATGGCACAAACTCGGAAAAGAAATTCCATTTCAAATTCAACCCGAGGCTAGGATGAGTAAAGTCAACTGGTTTAAGCAAGTGTTTTACGCCTGCCTGATTACCGGCAGCGTGCTTCTGACGGGTCAGCAGGGCAATGCAGCTCCCGAGGCCAAGGACACTCTGAATTTCGTGAATTACCGTGATATTCGTGATCTCAACCCCCACCTGTACGCAGGGGAAATGTACGCCCAGGAAATGCTGTTTGAAACCTTGGTGGACATTACGGCTGACGGCTACAAACCTTGCCTTGCTGAAAGCTGGGAAATTTCGCCCGATGGCAAGGTCTATACCTTCAAAATCCGCAAGGGCGTAAAATTCACTGATGGTGAACCCTGCGACGCCTTTGCCATCAAGGCCAACTTTGACGCTATCATTGAAAATAAAAAGCGTCATACGTGGCTTGAAATGATGCACCTGCTCGAAAAGGTCGAAGCCCCAGATGCCGAAACCTTTCGCATCACTATGAGTCAGCCCTATTACCCCATGCTGACCGAGCTTGGCGTAACCCGCCCCTTTGCCATGATTTCTCCAAAAGCCATGAAAAATGGTTCCACCAAGGATGGCGTGCAGGCCTTCATCGGCACAGGCCCCTGGATGTTGGAAAAAGTAGTCACAGACGAATATGCGATCTTTAAGCGCAATGAAAATTATTGGGGCGAAAAACCCAAATTTGAACGCGTGATAGTCAAGGTCATTCCCGACAATCAGACTCGTATTCTTGCGCTGGAAAAGGGCGAGATTGACCTCATTTGGGGCAAGAACATGCTGGATGCCGATGCCCTGAACAAGTACAAAAGCAGCGAAAAATTCGGTATCGAGCTTTCCGCGCCCACATCCACGCGCCAGATACTGCTCAACACCACTAATCCCATTCTTAAAGATCTCAAGGTGCGCAAGGCTCTGCAACACGCCACCAACCGCGCAGCCATTGCCAAGGGCGTTTTTCACGGCCTGGAAACCCCAGCCGACACGCTGTACGCGCCCTCTGTTCCCTACTGCAACATTGGCCTCAAGCCCTTTGAGTATGACATGAAAAAAGCTGCGGCCCTGTTGGATCAAGCTGGCTGGAAGCCCGGCCCTGACGGCGTGCTCATGAAGGATGGACAGCCTCTGGCAATCAGCCTGCTCTACAACAGCAATAGCGTGACAGAGAAAAATATTGCCGAGTACTTGCAGCACGAATTTGGCAAGCTTGGCATGAAGGTAAGCATCAGCGGAGAAGAAGAACAATCCTACCGCGACAACATGAAGAACGGCAAGTTCGACATGGTATTCAACATCTGCTGGGGTACGCCCTACGATCCCCAATCTTCGCTTTCCGCCATGCGCCAGCGCGTGTACGGCGACTACGCCGCCCAGCTCGGTTTGGATGACAAGGCCGAAATAGACAAGGCCATCACGGCCATACCCACCACTACGGACAAAGAAGAACGGCAAAAGCTCTATTCGTATGTGCTGACCCACCTGCATGAAGATGCCGTGTACATTCCCCTGACATTTGAATGCAACAAGGCTCTTTTCAAAAAAGACCTCAAAGGCGTTGGCTTTACCCAAACTCAGTACGAAGTACCCTTTACGCAAATCTACATGCCTCAATAATTGACTTCCTGCACGGCGGCATGCCGCGCAAGTGGAACAGGAATGCCCGGATTCCCCCGGTAAAGCCCTTCCCGCTACACGCATGCCTGAAGTCTCCCGGTCTGTCAGCCACGACGGACCGGGAGATCAAAACCCGACGCTACGAGATTACGGAATTATGGAACCAAGGGTATGAAACACTACGTCATCAAAAGGCTTCTGGCCACCCTGCCGCTTCTGTTGGGCATTTCCTTTCTGTGCTTTGTCTTCATCAACCTGATCCCTTCTGATCCGGCTGAGGTAGCCCTGCGCGTACGGCAGACCCCCATCATAACCGAAGGGGCCATTGAGCAGATGCGTCAGGAACTGGGCCTGGATCAGCCCTTTATGGTTCGCTATGTGCGTTGGCTGTGGGACTGCCTGCACTTCGATTTTGGCATCAGCTACACAAACCCCACGCGTACGGTGTTGGGCGAAATAGCGCGCTGCCTGCCTGCTACTCTTAAACTGGCCGGGCTTTCCCTCGTATTCGTTATCGGCTTGAGCCTGCCCATAGGCTTTTTGAGCGCGGTGTATCAGGACTCCTGGTTTGACAGAATCATGCGCGGGGCGGTTTTTGCCACTACCGCCATGCCTGCCTACTGGGTGGGGTTGCTGCTCATCTGGCTTGTGAGCATCAAGATGGATCTTCTACCCACCAGTGGGCACGGGGGATTTAAACATCTCATTCTGCCGGCATTTACCGTGGCTCTGACCTATATTTCTACGTATATCAGGCTGATACGTAACAACATGCTTGAAAACATGCGTGAGGATTATGTGCTGTACGCCAATGCGCGCGGTCTCAAGCAGCGCAGCATTTTTGTGCGGCATATTCTCAAAAATTCCCTGCAATCGTGCATCACGGCCATTGGCATGAGCATACCGCAACTCATTGCCGGCACCATCGTGGTGGAAAACGTCTTTGCATGGCCCGGCATTGGCAAGCTGTGTATAACCTCCATATTTAACCGCGATTATCCCGTCATTCAGGCATATGTGCTCATGATGGGCGTTCTTTTCGTATTCTTCAACCTGGCCTTTGACATTGTGCAATACGCCGCTGACCCACGTCTGCGCCAGGAGAGAGACTGATGCTCAAACAGCTCTTCAAAAATCCTATGGCCCTGTTATGCATGGTCATTATAGGCATTACAGCCCTGCTGGGCATCTTCGCCCCCTGGGTGGCCCCGCATGATCCCTATTCAAACGATATCCTCAACAAGTTTGCTGCTCCTTCGTGGCTC
>JAQVZK010000221.1 GCA_028708195.1 Desulfovibrio sp. | reverse complement strand
GGTGATAACGGGAGCGCCGAAGGATTTTTCGATAACAACGTTACGGCCCTTGGGTCCAAGGGTAACCTTAACGGCGTTGGCAAGTTTATCTACGCCACGGGAAAGTTTTTCGCGGGCTTTAACGTCAAAGAAAATTTCTTTAGCAGACATTGGGACATTTCCTCCTAATAGTAATTCAGCAAAGGTGGGAGCTAGTCGATGATGGCGAGAATGTCTTCTTCACGCATGACCAGATGGTCAACGCCGTCAAGCTTCACTTCAGTACCAGCGTACTTGTTGAACAGCACTTCGTCGCCGGCCTTGACGGCCAGAGGGGCGCGCTCGCCATTATCCCCTACCTTGCCGGGACCCACTGCCACAACCTGGCCCTTGGACGGCTTTTCTTTAGCCGTGTCAGGAATGAACAGGCCACCGGCGGTCTTTTCTTCGGATTCAAGGCGTTTGACCAGAACACGGTCGTTAAGGGGTTTCAGCTTCATGACGTCAGATCCTCCCGGAAATGTTATTATTGTCCCTTAGGACACAGCATTGGACGCAAACAAGCGGCCGCGCTGGAAATATTGCGCGTTTCAGGCCAGGAAGAACAAGCTGTTCAGTCGTGGCCCCGCACCAGCCAAGAAATAAGACACGCTGGCAGGTTGAAAAGGGGCATGTGTAGATTTTTTTTTAAGTTTTTTCTAACTACATAAAATCATAAAGAATTATATAGATGAAAAAAGAATCCGCACGCCCGGCATTTCCGGCATCCGGCCCTTCGGCTGCCCGGTAAACCGGGACGCCGGACAGCGAAAAATCTTCGCAGGCTGTCACGTCCACGGCACCATACGTGATTGGCGTGCAAAGTAAAGTGCTACGCGTACAAAAGCATTGTGAACCGTAATTAAACCAGGAGATAGTAATACGCCATGAATGCCTTGTGGGGGAGGGCCCCTTTTGGAGAGGGAAAGCTTTTGTGGGGGAGGGCCCCTTTTGCAAAAGGGGCGCCCCCCCCCTCACGCTCCCCTAAAACCTTTATTCTTGGTGCACCGTGTTGCTGGGGGCGTGTAACCAAAAACGATGTTTCACGAACTTGCCCTTAAAGGCAGGCTGTTGCCGCGTGGTGGCCTGCACTAAAAGAAATGGGCGACAGGCAGCACAAACCGGAGGTCAAAGTGCCAGCGAACCATGGCGCGTGTCAGCGCACCGCCTGAGACTGGAAAGATAACGGGGTCGGGCGGGCAACATAAAGGGCCGCTGATGTGCTCAGCGGCCCGTGTACTATCAGGCTGCGATATGCGGTTTGCCGCGTTTACACGCTGGCTTCGTCCACCAGGAAGACGATGGAGTAATAAGGGATGCCGCTGTGCAGCGAAAGGCCGATCTGGCATGTGCGGCTTGAAGAATAGCCCACATCGGCTGTGCTGACCTGCATGCGCAGGCCCTTGAGTGCTGCTTCGTTAAGTTCAGGATGGGTAAAGCCCCTGTCGCCTGCCCAACCGCAGCAGTTGATACCGTCCGGTACGATGACGTTTTCAGCGCACATTTTGGCCAGCTTTTCAAGTTTGCCCTCAAGGCCCATCTTGCGCACAGAGCAGGTGGCATGCAAGGCAATGGTTTTGGGCAGCTTGTTGAACTTGAGGCTGCCCTCCATCTTCTCAAGAATGAACTCAATGGGTTCCATCAGTGTGAGAGATGGGTCAAGGGTCTGCTTCATGTGCAGCAGGCAGGGACTGGTTTCACACAGCACAGGATACTGGCCGTTGTTGCTGGCATCCTTCAGGGCGGCTTCCAGTTCCTTTTCTTTTTTATGCGCCGCATCAACAAGACCCTTGCTGGCAAAGGCCATGCCGCAGCAGAGCTTGTCCAGGTTCTTGGGCAGAATGACGTCGTAGCCACCCTTGAGCAGCACGCTGATAACAGCTTCTGGCTCTGTTCTGCGGTCGTCATGTTCTTCGCCGGGGCCCATGTTACGGGCTATGCAACTGGGGAAGTACACCACTCTTTTGGGGTTGGCGCTGTGGGTTTGCGGCAGGCGTATCTTGCTGCCGCCTTTGGGCATGTCTTTGTTCCACAGGGGGGCCTTGTTAAAGGTGATGCAGCGCAGCAGTTTTGAGCCATTTTCCATAAAGGTTGTGCCCAGGGCACGGTGCAGTTTGTCTACGCCAGTAAGGGCCAGCGATATGGCACGACAGGTTCCGGCAAAGTGGTTGGCAATGCTGTCGGCAACTTTGTTGCTGAGCTTGCCTGCGTCTCTCTGGCGCAGACTCTTGATGAATACACCCGTGTCCACCCCTGCCGGGCAGCGGGGACGGCACAGACTGTCGGTGGCGCAGGTGGCCTTGGCCATGTATTCATATTGTTTTTCAAACGTTTTCAATTCTTTGCTGTCAGGAGCCGTGTCACGCAGGCGGCATATCTCACGGTAGGTGGTGATACGCTGTCGCGGCGTCAACGTGAGGTCACGCGACGGGCAGACGGATTCGCAGAATCCGCATTCCATACATTTGTCCACAAGCTCGTCAGCAGGGTACAAGGGCTTGAGATTTTTGATGTGCCCCTGCGGATCAGAGTTAATGAGCACGCCAGGGTTAAGAATGCTCTTGGGGTCCAGCAGTTCTTTGATGGATTTCATGATGGAATAGGCGGTTGCGCCCCATTCCATTTCCACAAAGGGGGCCACGTTGCGGCCTGTGCCGTGCTCCGCCTTGAGTGAACCATCATACTTTTCTGTGATGAGTTTGCAGAAATCATCCATAAACGCGCCGTACCGGGTAACTTCAGCCGGTGAGCCAAAGTCCTGCCAGAATACGAAGTGCAGGTTGCCGTCTTTGGCGTGCCCGAACAGCGGCGCCACTGTGTACCCATGACGGGTGAACAGGGCTTGCAGGTCTGTGGCGGCTTCGCCAAGCCGGTCAAGGGGAAAGGCCACGTCTTCAATAACAATGGACGTGCCCACCGGACGCATGCCGCCCACAGAAGCCAGAATGCCCTTACGTATCAGCCAAAGCTTGCTATATTCTTCTGGTTTATCGGTAAATTCATACGGGCGTACAAAGTTTACGTTCTTGAAGGCGGCATTGATGGTGGCGATATTTTTGTCCAGATCTGCCTGGGTGGAAGCGCGGGTTTCAACAAGCAGGGAACAGACCTCGTCGTCAAGGGTTTCCAGCCCTTCGGGCAGGCCGGGCGTGCCTTCAACCGAGCGCAGGGAGGCCCTGTCCATAAGTTCTGCCGAGGATATGGGCAGCGTGGCCACGGCAGATGCCAGGTCGCATGCATCCTTGACAGTGGGCAGCAACAGGAGGGCAGAAGCCTTGAAGGAGGCCTCTTCAACCGTGCGGTAGGTCACTTCGGCTATGAAGCCCAGAGTGCCTTCAGAACCCACCATGAGGTGCTGCAGAATTTCAAAGGGTTCATCATAATCCACAAGGGCGTTGATGCTGTAACCCGTGGTGTTCTTGATCTTGAATTTGCGGCGAATACGGTCGGCCAGGGCGGCATCGTCCATAATCTTCTTGCGCAAGTCTTTCAGCCCTTCAAGAATGTGGCCGTGAGTTTTGGTAAACCCGGCGCGGCTTTTTGCGTCTGCCGTATCCAAAAGGGTGCCGTCAGACATAACCATGCGCGTGGAAAGCACGGTCTTGTATGAGTTGTCAGAGGTGCCACAGCACATACCACTGGCATTGTTGGCAAAAATGCCGCCGATGAGGCAACTGTCGATAGAGGCCGGGTCAGGGCCGATTTTTTTGCCGAACTCTGCCAGGATTTTGTTGGCACCGGAGCCGATAATGCCGGGCTGCAGGGTGATTTTTTCTGCATGTTCGCCCACGCGCCAGTTTTTCCAGCCTTGGCCGATGCGCACCAGTACGGAATCTGTCACTGCCTGGCCCGAAAGGCTGGTGCCAGCGGCACGAAAGGTAACGGGTACGCGCAGGCGGTCGGCCACACCCATGATCTGGATAATTTCGGCCTCATCGAGCGCGTCCACCACCAACTGCGGCGTGAGGCGGTAGACGCTCGCATCCGTGCCATAGGCCAGCAGCCGAAATGGGTCAGTATATATGCGATTTTTAGGGATAAAGTCTAGAATGGCATCGTAAAATTCTTTGTGGGGAGATGTAAGCATCAGAGATCCTCCAGGGCAGGGTGCACCTGCGATGAGTTGCAGATATTCGTAATCCAAATTACCTGTAGTTACTGAAAATCACCAGCAAAAAATGCATGATAAAGCTGAAATACAAAAAAGATGAAAAACTGCATTTGCCAAAGCAGTATGTTGTTGCCATTTGCTGTGTGATAACCGGATGATTTGTTACTGTTTTTATAGGATTTTATTGGCTCTACCTCAAAGACGGGGGCATAGCGTCCCCAAGAAAAAATGGGCATACCAAGCAAAGTCGGTATGCCCACCAGGGCAACCTATATTTTCCGACCAAAGAAAAGAAGAGAAGGCCCTGTGGAACAATTCTTAATTGGCTTGCGGGATTTTGCAATCGAAAAAGTGGTGAGTCGTACGCCCCCGGTTTTTGAGGCCAGGTGGACGGGCAAG
>JAQVZK010000220.1 GCA_028708195.1 Desulfovibrio sp. | reverse complement strand
GGCCTTTATGCCCTGCCATAATGGCAGAGATAACCCGCCCCATATCCTTGGGAGTGGTTGCGCCAAGCTCGGTCACTGTGGATGCTACAAGGGCCAACAGTTCTTCCTGGCTGAGGGCCTTTGGCAGATATTCCTTGAGAACCACAAGTTCGGCAGCTTCTTTATCTGCCAGGTCGGGGCGCTGGGCTGCGGTGTACTGCTCAATGGAGTCCTGGCGCTGTTTGCCTTCCTTGATGATGACGTCCATCATTTCTTCGTCAGAAAGGCTGCCGCCGGGCCGCCGCAAGTCCACCAGGCGGTTTTTGACCGCCGTCTTCAACAGGCGCAGCACCAGGAGACGAACACTGTCCTTGGCTTTGTAGGCCAAAATATAATCTTTTTCGATCTGGTCAAAAAGCGTGGGTGTGGCGGTCATAAATTGTCGTGGGGTGGAGGGTGGAGTAATGCAGAAAATGCGGGAAACCCCAAGGGGCTTCCCGCATAACTGGCCGGATGAAGGCCCCGGGCGCATAAAGCGCAGCCGGTTAAGCCATATTCATCTTCCTGATCTTTTTCATCAACCGCTTCCGGGCAGCGGCCTTCTTCTTTTTGCGCATAACGCTGGGCTTTTCGTAGTGCTGGCGCTTCTTCATTTCTGAAAGAACACCGGCCTTTTCTACCTGCTTCTTAAAGCGGCGAAGCGCAATATCGAAGTTATAGTCGTCGTCGTTAAGAAAAACTCCGGGCAAGAAAATCACCCCCTTCGGCGGTGGGGCGTGCTCTGAGCAGCCCTCAAAAATAACCGGCAACGGCCTGGCCGTGCACGGGCAGCGACAGTGTCGCCAAATGAAGAGTTCATATAGCCCGCAATACTGAAAAGGGCAAGTTTTTTCTTGATTAAGCCGAACCTGTGCAAAATCTTGCCAAAGCAGCCGGGCTTGCGGCAGTGGCAGGGGGGGGCCTCTCTGGCCCTGACTTGAGACACCCCCCCCCCCACAAAAAATCAAGGCAACATGCGCCGTTGAAAAGACCGCGCATACAGAATGCAGTGTCGTGATATTACACCGCAAATGACACGCATGCCCCGGTTCCCAGTCAACGGCGGCATACATGTCATCTGTGGTTTTTATTCCGGCATTGCTGCCTTTGGTGATGACCGGAGTGGCCGATTGACCGCCATGCTACGCGGCATGGCGCCAGAAAATCAGTTCAAAGAATCTTTAAGCATTTTGCCGGGGCGGAACTTGAGAATCTTGCACGCGGGGATGGTGAGGGTGTCGCCGGTGCGGGGGTTGCGGCCCTGCCGGGCCTTGCGGTGTTCCACCGCAAAGGTGCCGAAGCCGGTAAGAGTGAGTTTGGATTCCTTGACAAGAGCGTCTTCGACGGAAGCAAGAAAAGCGTTGAGAGCCCGTTCGGCGGCAGCCTTGGTCAGATTGGCCTTGGCAGCGATTTTTTCAACCAGATCAGCCTTAGTCATCAGCATGTCCTCCTGAAAAGTTCCCCGGCGTTGTTTTCAAATGACCATTGTACGACCATCTTCCGCGCCAATGGTGCACAACGCAACAAGAGTATTGATAGACTGAAAACTTTTTATTCCTTGTTGTCAAGCAGTGGCGCCCAAAAAGCGGCAATACGCTGAAAATCGTGACTAGAAAGAACTTCTGGACGCAAGTTTGGTGCAATTTGCGCATTTTCAAACGCGTTTTCAAGACCTTGCTGGGCGGCACGACGAAATATGCCGCCAAGTTGCTTGCGTCGCTGTTGAAAGCAGATACGCAACAGGCGGGATAACAGCGCGGGGTGCGCGGGCCGCTCGTCAATGGGCAGGGGCATGAAGCTCAATACCGCAGAGTCTACCTTGGGGGGCGGGCTGAAAGCCCCCGGCCCCACCACAAACTCCATGCGAGGGCGCGAATAGCTCTGTACCCACACAGAAAGCGCGCCGTAGTGCCCGGAGTCCGGCGGTGCGGCAAGACGCTGGCCCACCTCTTTTTGCACCATGAATGCGGCCTGCTGCCAGCCCTCGGACAGGGATACAATGTCCCAGATAAGTGGCGAAGCCACGTTGTAGGGCAGGTTGCCGATGATTTTCCACGGCTCATCAGGGCTGATGCGCCGCCAGTCAAAGCGCAGGGCGTCGGTAAGCACGGCCTGCGTGTGTTTGCCGCCCAGGCGTTGGCGCTCTGCGGCCCAGTGGCGGTCTTTTTCAAGCAGCAGCAGGCGTGCGTGCGGCGCGGCTTCAATGGCGCGGGTCAGCGCACCGGGGCCAGGCCCGATTTCGATGATGCGGTCAGTGGCGCAAGGGGCGATAAGGGCGGCAATGCGGTGGCAAATATCTTCGCGGCGCAAAAAATGCTGGCCGAGGCTTTTTTTGGCACGCGGGGCATGCCCCTTGCTGGCGCCGCCTCCTGAATTACTGGATGTCACTGGTATACTGCCTCATGGAAGGTCAAAACGGTCAAAGGTCATTACAAGCCCGGCCCGGCCCTGTGTGGCCGAGCGCAGCGAGGTGGAAAAGCCGAACAGGCGGCGTAGCGGGGCAGTGCCGCTCAATATTTTGCGCGTTCCATTGTCTTCAAGGTTTTCTACCTTGCCGCCGCAAGAATTGAACAGGCTGATGGAGGGACCGAGAAAATCATCGGGCACGACTATCTCAACCCGCATCACCGGTTCCATCGTGATGGGGGCAGCGGCGGCCAGAGCCTCGCGCAGGGCTTGCCCCGCCGCCATATGGCTGCCCGGCAGGGTTGTCAGACCTTCAGTTCGTTCCACCTTGGCAAGAACCACCTCCACATCCTCCACAGGATAACCTGTGAGTTCGCCGCTTTGCAGGGCATCACGCACACCTTCAAGGGCCGCGTCCAGATAGACTTTGGGCAACAGTTTGCGCGCCTCGTTGGGGTCTGTAGGCAGAAAATCGCCCACTGTTACCGAGTTTCCGCTGCCACGCGGGCGCGGGCTTATATGAAGGCTGACCGCACCCTGATGGCGTTCCTTGCCCAGTTCACGGTCAAAAATTACGCAGGCGTCAGCCTGTTTGCGCGCAGTTTCGCGCAAGACTACCTGGGGATTGCCCGCGCGCGGGGTGATGCCGTATTCGCGCCGCATGCGCTCAAGCAGCACATCAAGGTGCAACTCGCCCATGCCGGATACCATGCGTGCACCGGTGGCCTCGTCCTGTTGGGCCTTGAGTGTTGGGTCTTCTTCCACATACCGGGCAAGGGCTTCGTCAAGCACTTTACCTTCGTCGGCATTGCGCGGTTCGAGAGCGAGGGTGATGACGGGGGCGTTAGCCTCAATACTTTCAAGTTGCAGCAGGCGTTCACGCGCCGTGTAGGTTTCGCCGGTATGGGCAGAGCGTAGGCCGACGGCAACGACAATTTCGCCAGTCCCCGCGGATTCCAGCTGTTCGCGTCTGTCGGCGTGGGGGCGGTAGAGGCGGCCCAGGCGGTCGTCCTTGTTTTGCGTGGTATTGCGCAGGTTGTCGCCTTCGTGAATACGGCCCGCGTAGATGCGCAGAAAGGAATGCTTGCGGTTGTCTTCAAGCAGGACTTTAAAAACCAGGGCCACAGCCGGAGCGTCAGGCTCGGGCATAAGGGTGATTTCTTTTCCCTCGGGGTCCAGACCTACAGGCGCTGGCACGTCCAGCGGCGAGGGCAGCCAGCGGCAAACGGCGTCCAGCACGGGCTGTACGCCTGTGTTGCGCAGGGCGGAACCGCAGAATACGGGGGTGATGGCGCGGGCAAGAGTGGCACGGCGCATGGCTGCGTGAATGTCCTCTGTACTGTAAACGCCTTCAAGGTAGGGTTCCAGAAAATCCTCGTCAGCTTCAGCCAGTTTTTCCAGCAACAATTCGCGCCAGGGAGCGGCCAGCGCGGCCTGCTCGGGCGTGAAGGGCGTGCGGCTCACTGTCTGCCCCTGATCATCTTCGGCAAAAGCCAGGCATTCTTCGTGAATGAGGTCAAGGATAGCGCTAAAATCTTCGCCCTGCCCCAGGGGGGCCGTAACAGCAACGGCATTGGCATGCAGTCGCTGCCGCATGGCTTCGAGCACCGCTTCAAAATCCGCGCCCAGCCTGTCCATCTTGTTTACAAAGGCTATCTTGGGCACACCAAAATCTTCTGACTGCCGCCAGACGGTTTCTGACTGCGGCTCAACGCCGCCCACGGCACAAAACACGCCCACGGCCCCGTCCAGCACGCGCAATGAGCGCTCAACCTCAATGGTAAAATCCACATGGCCGGGCGTGTCAATGAGGTTGATGGTGTGCTCGTCCCACTGGCAGGTGGTGCAGGCCGACATGATGGTTATGCCGCGCTCCTGCTCCTCTGGCATATAGTCCATCGTGGCGGCGCCGTCATGAACCTCGCCCATGCGGTGGATCTTGCGGCTGTAAAAGAGCATGCGCTCAGACAACGTGGTCTTGCCCGCGTCAATATGGGCAATGATGCCAATGTTGCGGATGCGGCTGATGCTGGACATGGCGGCTCCAGGACGGATTTTTACAGTGTGCCGAAAGCCAGACGGCGCACCCGGAAAAAATCCGGCGTGAGGTCGGGGTGCAGCCAG
>JAQVZK010000219.1 GCA_028708195.1 Desulfovibrio sp. | reverse complement strand
CCACCGTGTGCCCCAGATGCAGGTCGGGAGCGGTGGGGTCAAAACCCACCTTGATGCGCAAGGGCGTACCGCGGGCGATTTTTTTGCGTAGTTCTTTCTCGTCGATCAGTTCGGCCACGCCGCGCTTGATGGTAGCCATTTGGCGGTCAATATCGGTCATCACCCTGTCCTCATATGCTGGCTGCGGTAATACAGTGCTGTTAGTAAAAAACGCGGCACAGAACTGGGTTCTGTGCCATGTGCAGACCAAAAAGAATACCCTTAAGCCTGCGGGGGTGTCAAATTTTCACTGTATATGGAGCGAGCCTTGCATTCGCAGCCCACAGGGTCACATGCCAAGCTGGGCTACATGCCAAGCAGGGCGAAAACCCGGCTCTGGCTCAGACCGCCATGAACGGAAAGGGCGGCAAGATTGTCCTGGGCGATCATGTTCAGGGTATCGTCCATGACGGCATCAACTTCGTCATCTTGCAGCAGTTGGGGCGTGCTCAGGTTGACAACATCCTGCACCGCGGCGGGGGTGGAGCCGGAATCGTCCTTGTCTGTGCGGGTGAACGTGAAGGGGTGGAATGTATTGATGCCGGAAATTTCCATGACGGTATCCTCTATTATATGGCCGCATGCGCGGGTGTGGTCAAACTTTCCGCTGGGGGGCGGATACTCAAATTTATGCAATTTGAATGCCACAAATAGAGTCAAACAATCCTTCCCTGCTGCCGCAGGGCAAATTGAATGAAGGATATTTGCCGGTGAAATGCTCTACGCGGGACGGACCTTTTTGCAAAAAGGCTCACCCCGCGTAAAACAGTGCATGTCAGAAAACTGCTCAGGCGGTCAACGGGGTTTCGTCTTCGGCGTCGTCGTATCCTTCAAGGCAGGCGCGCAGGCGGCTGGAGCCCGAGGCGAGAATGTCGACCCACTTGAGGTTTGGCCCTGGCGAGTCCCAGTTGAGTTCTTCAGTGAACAAAAGGCGCAGGGCGGCCGTACCTTCTTCGTACATGTTGCGGCAGAGGCCCATTTTTTTTGAAATAAATATGTAGGGCGGCTCTGTTGGCTGGGCCATGCTGGGTACAATGAAGAACAGAAAGGGGATGCTGCCCGACCCGGAGAGCTTGGCAAGCTCTTCAGGAATGCAGGCGCAAACGCCGCCAGCCGAAATGTTTACCAGAGGCAGCGGGCCGGAATGACTGGCTTTGTAGTGTCGGGCCAGCAGGTCACGCAGGTCTGTTCTGGTCGTGGGCATTACTTCCAGAGGTACAACGCCTGCAAGGCGGCTGCGCTCCGGACTCCAGGGGACTCTTTTGTCTCGGCGCATCTGGCGTACAGAACAGTTGTTTGAAAGACGCAGGCGCAGGTTACGCAGTTCGTTTTTTTCGCTGTAGCCCACTTCCAGTATCAGCCCTGGTCCCTGATACCCCAGGCGGATTTTGCCAGAGGAGCTTTCTTTTTCAAGGCAAAAAAAGAATTCGCAGGAGTTTTCCTCCGCTTTGCTTTTTCCCGGCACAATTTCCTTGTGGCGCACTATGAACAGAACCTCACGCCCCTCAACACTGCGAAACTTGCCGTGCAAAACCATGTCGGTAAGTCTGCCCTCATGCAGCAGGCAACTTCTGATGCGCACGCTCACCCGTTGCCGCATGGCACAGGCAAACGCTTCTGAGTTGTTGGAGTTCCAGAGACAGAAGGTGTTGGCAACGTTCATTTAGTTCTCTTCCGATCTGTCGGGTGCTGGGTGTTCCGCCAATGGGAGGGGCGCTCCCGGGGCTGTCTTCACAGGAGGACGAAGTAAAAAACTTCGGGACACGCAGTGAGGCCTTTGCGCGAAGTTGAACAGGGCTCGTCTTTTAGTGAATACCTATCTGCCAGGAAGGTATTATGCCAAAAAAAGATAGCAAGCTATAATACGTCAAGGGTATCAGTTCGTCAATGAAAGCACAGGTCTGTTTCGCATATTTACAGTAACGCCATATATTATCGGACGTTTTATTTAACTATATTCGTGATAAATATGCTGCCAAAACAGACTTGAACAAAAAATTATGGGGTATCAGATATTCCTGATGTGCCAGCATGGCATTCCGTCTGGGTTCTGTAGAGCTCAGGCGGCGTGCAGCCAGTGATTCAGGACACACACCATTAAAATATCAATGGCGCAAGATAAGAGTACCTTTGCACCAGTGGTATACATAAGGTACGCCACCAGACCCCGCTTTGGGACAGGCTCTCTGGAGCGCACTACAGCAAGAAGAGGGAGTGTAGGGAATGGGCTACGGCATCCAGCTTGGAGCGCGCATCCGTCAAACGCACTGCAATATGAATGGGATGTTATGAGGCGGGGTGTGGAGGGGGCCTTTTTGTAAAAGGCCCCCTCCTTCGAGACATTTATTCAGAAACAGCCCCTAGCCGAGAACTGGCAGGCGCAATACCAGCCAGACAGCCACCGGAGCCAATGCGGCGGTTATAATGCCCGCAAGTATGAGCGCCAGGCCAGCCATGGCCCCCTGTTCTTCTCCTTCCTGAAGGGCCGCCGCGGTTCCCTGCGCGTGGGATACCGTGCCCAGGGCCAGGCCCCGTGCAAAGGGGTCAGCCACCCGCGCGAGATTCAGGGTCCAGCCGCCAATAAGGGAGCCCAGCGTGCCGGTGGCGACCACAAAGGCCGCTGCCAGTGATGGTATGCCGCCGTACATGCCCGCGATTTCAATGGCGAACGGGATGGAAACACTCTTGGGCATGATGGATATGACAACCGCCTGCGGCAAGCCGCCAACCCTTGCTATCAAGCCCGCAGAGAACATGGCCACAAAGGCACCCGCACAGACGCTGCCTGTAATGGCAAGGGCATAGCGTAAAAGTATCTGACGATAACGGTACAGGGGCAAGGCCAGGGCCACGGTTGCCGGACCGATGAAGGCTGTCATTATCTTTGAGGCCGGCTCGTAAGTGGCATAGGGAATATCAAAGGTCACCAGCACAATAATAATCGCGGCGGCCCCAAGGGCGACAATATTCAGCAGGGGGTGCTTGTAGCGCAGGTACAGGGTGCGCACCGCCATGTAGGCCAGCAGCGTGCCCAGAATGCACAGCACCGTGCTTACGCTTACGTAGGATTGCACGATTCGCCCTCCTGTCTGCGCGTCTTGCAGCGTAAGGCTCGGCCCAGCAGCCCCACAGTAAGCAGAGGCAGAACCGCGCCCACAACAATGGCTACCAGCAATATCCAGCCGTAGTCGTAAAAAACGCCGCCCCACTGCATGAGGCCCACTGCCACCGGCACAAAGAAGAAAACCATATGCTTGAGCAAAAAATTGGCTGCGGTGCTTATGTGGTCTTCTTTGAGAATGCCTGTGAGCAAAAGAAGAAAAAGCACCACAATGCCAAGCACGTTGCCGGGCATTGGCAGCCCTGTGGTGCGCACCACCCAGTCCGCCCCCCAGAACAGGCCTGCCAGAATGGCCATCTGCCATAAAAACTTCCATGTCTCTTTCATTTCCAAATACCGCCCATGTTGGACCTTGGCGCAGCAAGCGCGCCATAGTTTGATGGCAATCGGGCTAGCCGCATAACTGCGGGGCGCATCATCTTTAAGGGCACGCGATGACGTAATGATTCCGATGCGCGCAGGCTGGGATATTCCGTTACCAGTGAGCACGTTGGGGCCTGCTGGCCGCGCTGACGATCAATAAAAACGACCACTCTAGCCTCTTGCCATTGTGGTCAGACTATACAATGCTTATATTCATGACAAATGAATAAAATTAACAATAAACATCAAAATTGGTGAATACATGGAACTGACGGATCTGCGCACCCTTGTCAGCGTTATGGAGGCGGGCAGCATCACGGCTGCGGCCAAGCGGCTGAACCGCGTCCCTTCAGGTGTGACCACGCGCATTCTTCAAATGGAAGAGTCTTTGGGCGTGCAGCTTTTTTTGCGGGAGAAGAAGCGGCTTCATCCTACGGATAAGGCGCAAACCCTGTACGATGACGCCCGCAAGATTCTGGCTCTGGTGGACGAAGCCGAAAACCGCGTCAGGGCTATGGCCCCGGGCGGCAAATTTCGCATCGGCGCGCTGGAAAGCGCGGCGGCCGTGCGGCTGCCCGAAGTGCTGGCACGCCTGCATGCGGAGTATCCGCAAATAACGCTGGAACTGGCCACTGGCACCAGCCGTTCGCTCTATGAGGATATTCTGGGCAGCAGGCTGGACGCCGCCTTTGTGGTGGACATGCCGCAGGACGACAGGCTGGAGCGTATGGACGCGTTCGCCGAGGAGCTGGTGGTTATCGCGCCAAATGGACACGCCGCCATTCATCACCCCGACGACATAGGGCGCAAGACAGTGCTGGCTTTTCAGGGGGGGTGCGCCTACCGCAACCGTGTGGTGAGCTGGTTTCGGGCTTTCGGGCGCGAGCCTGAGCGCATAGCCGAGATGGCTTCCTACCACGCCATTGTGGGCGGTGTTATTGCAGGCATGGGCGTGGGAGTGGTGCCGGAATCAGTGCTGCCCCTTTGGCGTTCAGACGGTACGCTTTCTGTGCACCCGCTGGAGCAT
>JAQVZK010000218.1 GCA_028708195.1 Desulfovibrio sp. | reverse complement strand
GGGACCCTTTTGTAAAAGGGTCCCTCCCCCACACCCCCTCCCCCTAAAACTTTTACCAGGGAAGCTCCCGAAGCTTTAACCATGCAACCCCCGCAGGCGAGTGGTAATTGAAATGTAATACCCCCACGCGCAATGCGCGCTCCAAGAACAACAGGGACAAAAAAAGGGAGGCCGAAGCCCCCCTTTGAAGTCATAATTCCTTGCCCTTGGGCAAGTACGCCTAGCTTAGAAGCTGTACGCGAAGACCACCTGGGCCTTCCACATATCCTGCTTGCTGAAGCTGCCAGCGTTGCCGCCGTTGGCTTTCTTCCAGGTGCTGTTGTCCATAAAGTTGGCAACGTAGTCCAGTTCAAGATTCATTTCGAGGTTTTCGTAAATCTTGTAGCTGTTCACCAGGTTGAATTCCAGCAGACCGTCCTTGGTGGTCAGGTACGGGCTGGGGGCGCCATTGCCATAATCCGTGGCCCAGGCGTGGGAGCTGGCCATATACTTGACCATGCCGGTGCTGTTGGTGCCGCCAAAGTAGGCCACGCGGAAGGTATGCGACAGGTCTTCAAGGAAGCTCATGTCGCGGATCTGCGCGCCGATGCCCCAGGTACCGGCGTAATCGACAACGTAGTCCTGACGGACCCAGCCCATGTTGCCGTCACCCAGGAAGGAGGTGAAGTTGCCCATAGGCACGATGGAAGGCATGCGCTCGGAACCGTTCTTCGGGTTACCGTCGTCGCCGGAAGCGTACCAGCCGAGAAGGCCGGGCACACCCCAATCCAGCTTGTATTCTACCAGGGCCTTGGCAAGCCAGCCCTGACGCTCGGTGCTGGAACGCTTGGTCACGCCGTTCTTCACGGCATCAAAGCGGCCCATGCCCTGCATGTAACCGTAGTTGATGTCCAGCTCGATGTTCAGCGGATCCCACAGGGTCAGGGCGATGGGCAGGCCAGCCCAGAAAGCGCCGCCGTAAGCGTTGCCCGTCTTGCCAACACTGTCAGCGCCGGTCAGGCCCGGATAGGGACGCAGGGTAAATTTCGGGTTGCCGTCGCGGGTTCCTATGGCGTCATAGGAGTTTTCCTTGGTGTTCCAGGCGCCCTTCAGAGCGTTCTTGCCCACCATGCCGTACATGGCCCAGGGGGTCACTTTCACGCCGTCAAAGGTCAAGGGCAGCATCAGGCTGAACAGATCAAGATTGTCCAGGTAGTTGGCCTGCTTGCCTTCGTGTTCGCCGTCAGCGAAGTTGTCGTTCAGCGGGCGCGCCCACAGAGCGGTCAGGCCGACGTTTTCGTTGAACTTGTAGTTGACGGTGATGCCAGCCACGTCGGTGTCCATAACAGCGGAGCCACCGGCCACGTTGGGCAGGGCCACGCCCTGGATACCCATGCGCACCTTGGCATCGGATTCCGGCACGGCCCAGTCAAGGTAGGCACGCTTCAGGCGAATGACGTTGTTGGCGTCAGCGCCAAGAGCGCCGCCGCTGCTGCTCTGCCCCCACTGCGTGGTGCCTATTTCAAAAAACACGGTGCCGGACAGGGCTTCGGAAGCCACCGCATCCAACTGCAGACGCAGGCGTTGGGCGGCCTGAAAGTTATCCTCAGTGTTGCCCTTGGTCTTCACGCCATTATTGCGGTACGTGTCCATGGGACTAGCTTCACCCACGCCGAAGCCCATGAGCCACTGGCCCTTAGCCTTGAAGTCAATGGCGCTTGCGCCAGTGGCAGCGCCGAACACAAGGCCGGCGGCCAAAAGAAGTGTACAGATGCGTTTCATAGCCCTTCCTCTCGTTTAAAACATCCCACAGGGTAACATCGACAACCTACATTTAGGTTGAAACTCTTTTACACGGATTTAGGTGTATACGCAATATCTTTCGTAAAAATTTTTTTACTGGTCTCAACCTGTCATAGATGCCGCATTTTCGTGGCCGTAGAGCACACCAAAAACCCGGCTATCACCTTGATAACAGCCGGGCTTTCATCCACACTTCGGGCAGTGAAATTCACCAGCCAGAAGTTGGGGCAGAACAGTTTATTGTACTACAAAAAATCCGGGTCAGCGGCGGCCTTGCCCTCAGCCAGCATAATGCGCACATAGTGCAGGCTGTGCTCATCCACAGGAATAATGGGAAACCCCTGTCCGCAGCCCGGGCAGCGCACCATACGCGGCTCGGTGGGGCTGGCCTGCGGCACATGTTTGCCGCAACCGGGGCACTGATAGAAGAAAAGGATTTCCATGCCATCAGGGGCCACAGGCTCGATGGGTTTTTTACGCTCAGCCACGGGCGGCCTCCTTGTGCGCCTGATCCGCGCCATCGCTGTCCAGGGCAAGATTACGCCCCTTCATGGGGGGTGAAGGCTCAAATCCCCAGAGGGCCAGAAGCGTGGGGGCCACGTCAGACAGCCTGCCATTGGCCAAAGCTTTCACCGCACCGCTCGGTTCCATCAGGATACAAGGAACAGGATTGGTGGTATGGGCCGTCTGCGGCTGGCCTTCAGGCGTAAGCATGGTCTCACAGTTGCCGTGATCGGCAATGACAAGCATGCGCCCCTTGCGGGCTTCTACGGCTTCAACCATTCGGCCCACGCAGTTGTCCACAACTTCGCAGGCCTCAATGGCGGCCTCGAGCACACCGGTGTGCCCCACCATGTCGCCATTGGCGAGATTGCAGACCACAAGGTCATACTGCTCAGAATTCCAGGCTCTTATGAATTCGTCTGTCACCTGGGGGGCGCTCATGGCCGGCTTTTGGTCATAGGTCGCCACATCACGCGGCGACGGCACAAGAATGCGGTCTTCACCCACAAAGGGATCTTCAATACCGCCATTGAAAAAATAGGTCACGTGGGCGTATTTTTCTGTTTCTGCCAACCGCAACTGACGCAGGCCCCGCTCGGACACAACCTGACCAAGGCCATGAGTGACCGCTTCTTTGGGAAAAGCCACCGGCAAGGTGAAGCTGGCCTCATAGGAGGTCATGGACGCAAGCTTCGACAGCACGGGCATCTGCCCCCTGTCGAAGCCTTCAAAGCCGGGGGTGATAAAGGCAGCGGTCAGTTCGCGCATGCGGTCAGCCCGAAAGTTGAAAAAAAAGACCACATCGCCGTCGGCCATGCCTGAGGTGGCGTCGCCCGTGTCAAAGCGCACGGGCTTCATGAATTCATCGGTAACGCCCGCCTCATAGGAGGACTGCGCCGCCGCCACAGGGTTGGCCCCCATAGGTGCCTGACCGTGCACAATAACATTCCAGGCTTCGCGGACCCGCTCCCAGTGCTTGTCGCGGTCCATTGCGAAATAACGCCCCACCAGGCTCGCGATGCGCGTCTTGGGCTGATCCTCGATGCTTGCCTCAAGCTCGCGGATAAAATTCACACCGCTGTGCGGCTCACAATCGCGGCCATCCATAAGAGCGTGCACGCGCACGGGAATATCCTGCCCGGCAGCCATGCCGCACAAAGTTTCAAGATGGCGGATATGGCTGTGAACACCGCCGCCCGAAAGCAGACCCACAAGGTGCAGCCTGCCGCCGCTGCGCCTGGCTGCCGCCAGAACATCGTTGATAACAGGGTTGGTCGCAAAGGAACCGTCTTCAACAGCCACGTCGATGCGGGTCATATCCTGATAGACAACGCGTCCCGCACCGATGTTCAGGTGCCCGACTTCAGAGTTGCCCATATATTCCTTGGGCAGGCCCACATCACGCCCGGAGGCGATGAGCTGTCCATGCGGGCAACGGGCAACAAGGGCATCAAGATTCGGGGTTCGCGCCAGCGACGGGGCATTGCCCGGCCCAGGCGGAGCAACCCCCCATCCGTCAAGTATCAGCAGCAGCGTAGGCGTCATATATTATTCCCCGTGGTCTTCTTGTCCTGCGGCCTTGCCGGCTCTGGCACCATGCCCCCACAGGGCTTCAAGGGCATAAAGATCACGCACGGGTTCCTGAAAGATATTGACAATAATATCGTTCATATCCACCAGAATCCACTGCCCGGTGGCATACCCTTCCGTACGCAGAAATTCATAATTTTTCTCACGGCACATCAAACTCACGCCATCGGCGAGGCTTTGGGCGTGGCGCACAGAACCTGCGCTGGCAATGATGAGGGCATCGGCAAAACCGGCTTCTCCCTCAAGGTCAAGGCAGACCACACGCAGAGCCTTGTGTTCTTCAAGCCATTGGGCCACATCCGCCATCTTGCTGCTGACGGGAACGTCTGAAAACTGTTTGGGAGCGCGGCCCCCGGGGGTCGTATTGGGGTGATTATTTTCCATAGCAAGCACATATCGCAAAGCCGGGGCAAGGGCAATGATTTACCAAGGCCACTGCCGCATGGCCTCTGCCCGTCCCTCGGCTCGGCATGGCCTTCAGCGGGCACTGCCGCCAGCGCCAAGGCACTGCCCAAGATCAGGTTCATCTTATATTTATCTTTTTATTTCAATATATTATTGAATTTTTAGCCCGGATTCTGCCCCCGTTTTTGTTGACCCGGTGCGTACATTACGGCATACCGGAAAGGGTTTACATACTAAAAACCATTTTTTCTCTTTCATTGACGGCTCCGGG
>JAQVZK010000217.1 GCA_028708195.1 Desulfovibrio sp. | reverse complement strand
GGGGTATGTGATGTATCGCTATTCATGGCTACGCTTTTGCACCACGCCTTCGGGGGCGGGTTTTTGTGCGGTGAGCAAAAATACGGGATTCATGGCCGCCAAATGCACATCGCCCCCCAGTTCTCTGCCTTCTGAGGCCTGAATCTGGCAGATTTCCACAGGCCAGCCCAGACGTTCAAAAAAGCTGCGGCACAGGCAGAGGCTGTCCAGCAGGACACAGCTTGCCACCACGCGCCCACCCACGGGCAGGCGAAGGCAGACATGCCCAAGGATATCCTCGCCGTCCTCACCAGAAAGACCGCCGCCAATGAAGACACGGTGCGGATCAGGCAGGGAGGGCAGGCATTCTGGCGCTTCACCAAGGCGCACGTCCAGAATGGCCGCGCCAAAGCGGCGGCGGTTCTCCTGAATGCTCATAGCTCTGCCCACAGATCTTTCCACCGCCACCACCCGGCCTTCGTGGGCCAGCACAGTGGCCTCAAGGGCCACGGCCCCGGAGCCCGAGCCCACGTCCCACACGACATGGTGCGGTTCAATCTGTAGCAGGGCCAGGGCTGCGGCCCGTACGGGTTTTTTGCTGATGAGGCCCCTGTCCACCGCCAGTTCGTGCGCGTTGAGGCCAAGTCTGGCGCGGCGCGGCGCATCGTCGGGCACAAGAACAAGGGTGCAGGCGGGGCCAAAGGATGTTCCGGCGGCCTGGGCCATATTCATGTGCTGGCAGATTTCGTCTGCTGCCCCCATACGTTCAAAAATATGGGCGGTGAACCAGTCAACACCCCGGTCAAGAAGGTGTCGGGCCAGCAGGTCCGGCGTCATGCGGGCGTCGGTGAGGATGCAGAGGGGGGCGTTTTTGCCCGCCGCAGCATTGAGGGGGCCGAGGTCGTCCCGTCCGTGCAGGGAGAGGCAGATGACCTTGTGCCAGGGCAGGGCCAGCCGGGCGCACGCCTGTTGCAGGGAACTGACGGCAGGCATGAGCCGCACGGCATCCTGCCCAAGAAGCCGCACAAGGGTCGCCCCGATGCCGAAAAGCAGCGGGTCGCCGTCTGCCAGCATGACGACGCGTTCACCGGCGGCGCGCATCTGGCTCAGCCTTGTGAGCACCGGTTCCAGAGGGGTGCTCAGGGGCAGAAGGCGCGCCTTGAGCACATCCTGGGCCGCATTGTTTTCGTAGACATCAAGGGTGGACGGCGCAGACAAGTTTGCGGGCCCGGCAGGGGCCGTGTTTTCTTCTGCCGCAGCCCCCGTCAGTTCACGCAAGAGATGCCTGCCACCGCAAATAACATCCGCCTCCTGCAACAGGTCGCGTTGTCCGGCCGTAAGGTGCTGCAGGGCACGCGGGCGGGCGCAGTCCAGCCCAAGCACCGTAATGGGCGACGGTTCTGTTGTGGTTGGCTCAAAAATAAAGAAGGATTGTAGAATGTCTGACATGGGCGGCCATTCGTCGATCGTGGATTCTGCGGGCTGCTCTTGCGTCAGTTGCGCTGCGGATTTGTTCTGCTTTTTTGCAGAACGGGCAGGGGAGGACGCTTTGGCTGGCTCAGGAGCAACGTCAAGACTTGGGCTCACCAGAGTTTGTTCGGCTGTGGGCGTATTGCTTGAAGCCGCGTCTGAAACCGTGTCAGAAACTGCGGAAGCCGCGCGCGGCGTTTTTTCAGAGGCAGAATCCCCCCGATGTCCGCTTGCGGTTTCGGTTCCGCTCTGGGCGGGCACGGCGATGCCGGGCAGTGCGACCTGTTTTTTCATAGTGCCAGTAGTTCCCTGCCGTCTGTGTGAAAAAGGTGCAGGCGCACAGGGCGGCCTGCAAACTCCGCCGCTACAGCAGCGGCTTTTTCGCCTGTTAGGGCAATGACGTCGTTTCCGGCCTTGTCTTGCAGCAGCAGTTCCAGCGCGTGGGCGGCGGTGACGCAGTGGCGCACCTCATCGGCGCAGGCCGCGCCGCACTGGCGGCACAGGCGCGCGAGCTCATTCATATCAAGATCCGCGTGGCGGGCATGAGTGTAGGCATGCCCCTGAGCCAGCTTGACCAGTTTGCCGAAAAAACAGGCCCAGATCAGGTTTTCAAAAGGCATGGCCCCGGCAGCCTTTAAAGAAAACTCCGCAAAGTCTGCCGCCTGAATGAAACTTCTTTGCGGCATATGCGGATATTTGTCCATAAGCAGGCGTTCCGAGCGTCTGCCAGTGGTCAGCCCCATGTCGCGGCAGCCGGTGGCCACGGCCACGGCCAGCCCTTGCTCGATGGTGGCTTTCCAGGCCTGATGGCTGTAAGGGCGCACCGTACCTTGCGTGCCGAGAATGGAAATGCCGCCCACAATACCAAGACGCGGGTTGAATGTCTTGCGGGCCAGGCGCTCGCCTTCGGGAACGCTGATGACGACGCGCAAAGGCTGGCACGGCCTTTCACCATACTGCATCGCTGCGCTCTGCAGGGCAAGGGTGATCTGCTGGCGCGGCGTGGGGTTAACTGCGGGCTCTCCCACGGGAACGGGCAGGCCCGGCAGCGTCACGCGGCCCACGCCGGGGCCGCCCTCGATACTGACGGCGAAAGGATGCGCCAAATCAGGGGCAGTGCCCGCTTTTGTCGTATTGCTGGCAGCAGTGTGTCTGGCTATGGGAAAATTTTCAACCACCGTGACTGAAATCAGCGCGCCGGAGGTGGCGTCCGGGTCGTCGCCACCGTCCTTGCGGATGGAGGCGTGGGCCACGCGCAGCCCGCTGTTCACGCTGCCGTGCCCATTGGGGCAGGCGGAGGAGGCTGCGGTACGCGCGGTGTGCGCCGCAGGCGTTTCTTGAGCAAAAAGCGCTGCAAATTCTGGGTGCGAGGCCAGCTCCGGGGCCGGCCCGAAGCCGCAGGCCGTCACTTCAAGCCGCAGGAAAGCTCTGGGGACAGGGAGTGCTGGAATTGCCGCGCCTGCAGGCTCACAGTGCGTCGCCATTGTCCCCGCGCCGTTACGGTTTCCCGCGCCGTCAGGCACAATACCTCTATCGCACGCTCCCGCGCCCTCGGCAGAACTGGGCTGTTGGCCGGGCACAGGGGCTGGCGTAAAACTGAAAGGGGGCAGGGGCACAGCCACAACACTCGGCGCATGCCCGGTTCGCAAGAGGTGCAGGGCGGCCAGGGCCGCACCCGTAGCCGCCGAGCCCGTGGTAAATCCTTCGCGCAGTTTTTTGGGCATGATCAGTCTGTCATGTCTGGCAGCCAGACCTGTCCCCTGGCCACCAGGCTCACGGGACCGTCCACCCCTGCCATAGAAACGCCGTCCGCAGAAAAGAGACGCACATCCAGGGGGGAGCCGCTGGGCTGCATGATGCTGAAGGCAGCGCTTCCGCAAATTTGCGCGCGGCTCAAAGCCAGAGCGAGCGCCCCGGATCCGCAGGCGCTTTCGAGAAAGTCGGTGCGTGTGTCACGCACGTGCACAAGGGGCAGCATGTCCAGCTGACCCTGCAGCATGCGCCACCAGATGACGCCAACGGCTTCTTCCTGCTCGAGGTCGTGGCGCTCGCGCAGCAGTGCGGCGGCGGCGTGGCAGTCCTCGGGCTGGCAGTGGATCTGCCTGTCCAGCAGCAGATGGCAGATGCCGGGAAGGCGCACCAGATATATGCCTTCGGCTTTGCGCTGGATAAAAATCTCGGGGAGGCGCAACTGGGCCTCCACACGCCAGATGGGGGCGCTGCCACGTACATGAAGCCGCACCAGGCTCGGCCAGCCGGAAACGCTTGCTTCATAATAGTGCTGCACTCCGGAGGCGTCTGAAATTGTCGAAGCTTCTGAAGCCGTGGCCGCTTCAGAGATATCTGCTCTGCCTGTGCTGCCACCTGTCCCCGGCGTCTGCCGGACATTATCAGGGCTGTGACATGAAAGGTCTTGGGGCTGTTTCAGGCAGTCATCGTCGCAAGCCAGCATGGCACCCAGGGCACGGCTGGCATTAACGCAGAATTCGCCTCCCGCCATGCGCAGGCTGGGGCCTTTGACGTCCACAAACCCGGCCTGTTCGCCGCCAAGACAGGATTCGCTCAAGGCCTGTGTGGCGAGGCGACTTTGCAGGGATGCGGCAAGGCCGTCCGACGGGAACAGCAGCGTGGTGTTGCCTCCGGGGCTCCATTTTGAAAAGATGAGTGTGGGCATGGGATATTCCTTTAACTCTTCATCAAAGTATGCCTCAGGCACGGCGGGGTGTCCAGCGAAGTGAAATCCCGGGTTTGTGCGTAAAAGATGCGAAAATGAGTAAATTCAGAAACCAAAAGCGTAAAAACCACTTATTTGAGGGTGTTTCCTATTTAAACCTTGCGGTTTTTAATAAAGGCGGTTATGAAAAAGGCAGTTGCCGTCTCCAAAGGCTCTGCCTGGAGTGAGCTGGCAACGTGGCGGGCACACCGCGATTTACTGTTGGTTGACGGTAATTCGACGAACTTATCAACGTTTGGGAGGCAGTATGAAATCGTTTCGTCTTCTTGTTCTGGCCGCTGCTCTTGTTTTGAGCTATGCTGTGGCCGCTGCGGCCGCACCAGCCTGCACCAAGAAAATCGACAGCTTTGACTTCGTTGTGGACTACTCTGGTTC
>JAQVZK010000216.1 GCA_028708195.1 Desulfovibrio sp. | reverse complement strand
AAGGAAAGGCCTTCTCAAACGCAGTTGGCGGCCCCGCAACAGTCTTCTGCCGAACAGGCTTCTACTGAGCACGCTTCTACCGAGCAGACTTATGCCGCACGGGCTGCAAGTGGATTCAGTGAGGAGCAGCAGGCGGCCCTTGTGGCAGGCCCCGGCCCCGTGCTTGTGCAGGCAGGCCCCGGTGCGGGCAAAACCCGTGTGCTCATTGGCCGCATGCAGCATTTGCTGGCGCAGGGCACCCCGGCCCACAAGCTTCTTGCGGTTACCTTTACGCGGCGCGCAGCCAATGAAATGCGCCAGCGCCTTGCCACGGCTTTGCCTCAATTGGCTGGCAGCCTGCCGTGCTGCGACACCCTGCACGGCATTGCCTGGGGCCGCATGCGCGCATGCATGCTTGCCCAAGGCAAGGAGTGCATGCTGCTTGGCGACGACGCGGCACAGCAGTTTTTCAAGGCCGCCAATCCCCAATTGGCGCCCCGCCAAGCCAGCGAACTTTGGCGGCAGTTGGCGCTGGCCCGCGAGTGCCAACACACGCCAGATAATGAAACCCTGTCTCTTGCCGCTGCGCGCTATGCTGCCCACAAAGTGACCGACTCCGCCCCCCGTTATGTGGATTACGCCGATCTGCTGGACTGGTGGCTTGCAAATCTGGCCACCCTGCCCCCGGACCAACTGCCGCAGCACGTGCTTGTGGATGAAATTCAGGATCTTTCGCCCGTGCAGCTTGAAATAGTTCGTAAGCTTCTGCCTGCTGATGGCAGAGGATTTTTTGGCATTGGTGACCCCGATCAGGCCATTTATGGCTTTCGCGGGGTAACTGGTCAAAGCGAAGACAGCCTGCGCTGCGTATGGCCTGATTTGACCGTGTACCGCCTTGGCCGCAGCTTTCGCTCCAGCCAGCAAGTGCTTGATATGGCGCGCAGTTTGTTGCGGCATAAGGGCCAGTGCGGGCCGCTCACTGCGGCGCGTCACCAGAGCGCCCAACTGCGTCTTTTTTCTGCGCCTGACCAGCAGGCGGAACTTCGCTGGATTACCCGCAGGATTCAGGCCTTGTTGGGCGCAACAGCCCATACCCTGCTTGACCAGCACCTGAACACCCCCGAGGCGCATGAACTGGACGGCACCCTGGCCCCAGGCGACATCGCGGTTCTTGTGCGTTTGCGAGCCCAGATTGCCCCTGTGCGAACCGCCCTTGAACTGTCTGGCATTCCCTGCGCAGCACCGGCGGAAGAGGCTTTTTGGCAAGATGCAGCTTGCGCCCGACTGTTATCACTGGCTGCAAACCATTGCGGTTTTGCGCAAATGGCCCAAAGCCTGATAGGCAATACTGCGCAGCCACAATCACAACCCTCTGAGGCGATGGCTTCTGAAGGTGTTCTTTTTACCTCTGACGAGCCCCTGCCTTCACCAGAGGCAATGGAACAATGGCTTGCGCAAACGCCTTGGGCAGGCGCGCCAATGCTGGCTGGCCGAGCGTGGCGCGAACTCAGGCGCGTTTGGAAAACCTCTGGTAACTGGCCGGAATTTCTGGGGCACCTTGGCTGGCTTCAGGAGGCGGAAATGGTTCGTGGCAAGGCAGAGCATGTGCAGATCATGACCATGCACGCCTCCAAAGGTCTTGAGTTTGAGGCGGTTTTTTTGCCGGGGCTTGAAGACGGCCTTTTACCCTTGCGCAGGGACCGTATTTTCAACACTGAACTGGACAACGCGGCGTCAGACGCGGCCCAGCCATCCCATTTGGATAAGGATTTGCCCGCACATGAAGAAGATGAAGAACGGCGTCTGCTCTATGTTGCCCTGACGCGTGCTGCCCGGGCTCTTTTTGTCAGCCACAGTGCCCGGCGTAGCTTGTATGGCAAAAATCTTGCTCTTGCCCCTTCGCCATTTCTTGAGCAAATACGCCAGTTCTGCCGCCAGAGCGCCCTGACCCCACACAAGCATACTGAAATGAGCCATCTTTCACTTCTGGGTACGCCCAAAATTGAAGATAATTGATTGGGGCCGAAAACCTGGGGGACAGATCGTTTAGAATTGCAAGCGTCGAAACTCCGACACTTTTTCAGGGCCTTCTTTATTTTTGTGCGCCTGCGATTTTTCTAAACATTTTCTAGCAGCTGATTTTTTAATCTTTTTTAAAATGCTTGGGCGGTTGGCATGCATTATGCTTTTATTTATCAATAATGGCAGGAATTTTATCGGCAGGTTGCCTAAAAACTGGTGAATACACAAAAATCTGCACACGCTGACAGCAAATTATGTGTATGAGGCCTGACATGGACACACTGACACCACACACACATTTTAGCCCTTGGGGCATACTTGCCCTCATTGGCTTCTTTCTGATCACTGGTTGTGGGCTGCAACGCCCTGTGGAGACCGGCCCCACGCCCGAGGCGGCCCATAAGGTGGTCCGCACGGCCTATGCCCAGATGGGCAAAAAATACCGCTCCGGCGGCGCATCACCACAGAAGGGTTTTGACTGTTCTGGCCTCATTTGGTGGGTCTACAAACAGAATGGCTACAAAGTGCCCCGTATCACGGTAGATCAGGCCAGCGCTGGCCGCGCGGTGCCCAAAAATCAGGCACGGCCTGGTGATATTGTGGTATTTCGCACCGCATCAAGCCCTCGTGGCTTGCATACAGGCATTTACGCTGGCGGCGACAGCTTCATACACAGTCCGCGCAGAGGGCAAAAGGTGCGCATGGAAAGTATCACCATACCCTATTGGCGCAGCAAGCTCATTGCCGTTCGGCGGGTTGTTCGCTAACCTGTCTCATAGTGCTTTCAAGCCGCATTGCCATCATGGTTTTGCGGCTTTTTGTTTGCTGTGCCCTGCATTTTTGCCTGCCGTTTTTTGAAGTTCAACCTCTATAACACACCATAAATACAGGCTGCTACACGTACCTTGCTTGATGCGGCAGTTCGCCCTGCGATCTTCGTTATGTAATGCAACGGCGCCTCACGTTGGGCAAGAAGCTTGCGATTCTGTTTTTTAAACTGTAAATATTCCCTCAGGCTTGCCATTGTTGCTGTTTTAAAGTAACCCGTGAGAAAATACGCAGCGTAACGTCCTTGTTGCGGCACTACCCTTTTCTCCTGGCCCGGCCTTACCCTCTGACAATACTGCCAGGCAATTACGCAACACGTTCGGCCCTCACGCTGCCGTCGGGAGGCCACATGGCGCGCAAAACAGTTATGAGCGAAAGCCTGTTGAGCATTGCGGACATATCTCGCCATTTTTCCCTGCCCGAGTCCACAACGCGCTACTACTGCAAACGCTTTGCTCCTTTTATTCCCAGTGTGGGTGACGGCAGAAGGCGGCGCTACCGCCGCGAAACGCTGGATGTTATCGCCGCCATCCTCGAACAGATGCAAAAATCCCGTACAGCCGCCGCAGTGGAGGATTCTTTGCTTGCGCGCTTCCCGCGCAACGCGCTTACCCTTGCCGACAGCCAGCCCCAGACCATACAAACGCCTGCCCAGGACGTTTTTCCCTCAGCAGCATTGCAGTTGATGGAACGCCAGACAACTGCCCTTGAAGGGATTGCGCAATTGCTGCACCTGGTGGTAAACCGCCTGCCCGCAAGTTCGGAACAATCCGCAGTCAATATGGCAGAAGAAAATGCCGAACTTCGCCAAGATATAGATACCCTGCGTCTTTTGCTCCACTCTTCAGAAAAAACGCAGCAGGCTGATCTTGAGCAATTGCGGCAATGGATGGGGCGCATGATCCGCAGCAAAAGCGCAGCAAGCAACTCAGACAGCTGACCCCCCCCCTTTTTTCTGCGCAAAACAGCCTTCCACCCATCATCAGATCGCCTTTCTACACCTGGAATACCAAGTCTTTTCCTGCCCGTTCATCTCTTTTTTATTACTCAGAGACCTGCACTCCTGGCTGCCCTGCCCCTAATTTTTGCAAAACGACAAAGGCTCCCCGCACACGCGGGGAGCCTTTTAAGCAAGCATTGTAATAATGCCTATTTTGCTGAGCACTGCTGTCTACTTTGCGGCGTTACCGTCAGCCTTGGCCTTGGCCATATCAACAGCCTTTTTAAAGAGGTCCGGAGGCAGAGCGCCGCGCACCACAAGGTCGTTGACGAGAAAGTACGGGGTGCCCTCCACGCCCAACTTTTGTGCATCCTGCTGGTCTTCGGCCATAATGTCCGAAACTTTTTTACCGTGCACATCCTTGGCAAGGCGCTTCATGTCGACCCCAAGATCCTGAGCAGTGGTCTTCAAAAAAGTTTCGCCGTCTGTCACAAGCTTGTTGCGGTCAGCGAACAGCGTGTCATGAAATTTCCAGGCTTTTTCTTCGCTTTGTTGCGCAATGGCAAGAAAATATTTTGAGGCTATGCCGGCCGGTCCCTTATCATCCAGGGGGAGATTTTTGAACACAAGGCTCACGTCCTTGCCGTATTCTTTCAAAATACCGCTGACAGTGGTTGAGGCCTGCTGGCAAAAATGGCAGGTAAAGTCAGAAAAAGCCACAATGCGAACCTTGGCTGTTTTGGATCCGAGCACAGGCCGCCCTTCAAGTTTGACGTTTTTGGGGGTCTTCATTTCCTGGTTCCACTGGGCC
>JAQVZK010000006.1 GCA_028708195.1 Desulfovibrio sp. | reverse complement strand
GTAGCGGGCCCCAGAATAAAAGTTTTAGGGGGTGGGGGCGCGGGGGGCGTGAGGGCGCGGGGGCGCGGGGGCGCGGAGGATGGACCCTTTTTCAAAAGGATCCATCCCCCACAAAACAAACCTGCCCCAAAGTCTTTCTCAACGCACATGCACTACAACTGGGCGCAGTCCACAGCAAGGCCAGTCAGTTGGCAGATGCGCCGCACCCGGTGGGTGTACTCATGGGCCTTGCGCAGGTGTTCACGCCAGGCCAGGCGCAGATCGCGGGCATAGGCGGGTCGCGCGCGCACAGCCTGCCAGCGCGGCCAGAAATCTTCAGGGGCGTCAAGCCGCACGGCATCCGCCATGCTTTCGGGAAAGATATTTAGCCCTGGCGTGGCATCGCTGAAGAGCAGCCCCCCCGCGGCCCAAACGTCAAAATGGCGTTGGCTCAGGCTGTGTGGCAAAAGCAGGCTGGTCACATTGAGCACCGCCGCGTTCTCATAGAGCGCGGGCAAAGCCGAATAATAGTCCACAGGCGGCTGAATGTCCGCAGCGGGCAAAAGCTCGTGCCAGTCCGCATCCCCCACAATACGCAGGGGGGGATGCTGGGTTCCACTGCCTGCGCCTTTGTGCGCAGACAGCCTTTCTTCAAGAATGGTTCGCAGCCAGCGTACGCGGTTGGCACGCGCGCACATCTCGGCACCAAGCCCGGCACTGCGTACAGCCGGGTCGGGCCAGTTGGCCCCGCCCAGCATTCGTCGCCACCAATAGTAGTTGGGGCCACCTGCCGGGGCCTCGCCACATTCAAGCAGGGCCAGCGCTTCGGCCAACACCTTTTCTGGCACTCTGGCTGCGGCAAAGAAGCGCTCCTTTTGGGGAAAGGCAGAACGGCCCACAAAAAGCGGTTCGGATCTGGCCTGAAGATCGGGCGCAGCCTCCCGCCACATATGCGGCGCAACAGCCAGAGGCAAATGGTGCACGTGCCGTGCCCCGGCGGCCACAAGCTCCGGCACAAAGGAGGCGTCTGTAACAAATATATGGGCTTCACGCCACCAGGGCAGCCGCAGTGCCGACAAGACATGCCAGGGATTGTCCACAAGCCACAGGGCCACTGGCATGCCCATGCCCTGACACAGATAGAAAACCCGGCCTTCCGCGTCCAGACCGCGCAGGTTTACAGACAGCAAGAGGTGCGGTTTGCCCTGGCCGAGAATGTCCCGCCAGACCGTGTGCAGGTCGGCACGCATCCTCGACGCATCCGGTGCGATCGGGACCGGATGCAGCCCGCAAGAAGCCAAAGCCTGCGCCAGCTCCTGATGCAGCAGTTGCCCGTCATGTCCGGGCAAAAGCACCGGATTACGCGATGTTGCCAGATGTTTCCGCAACATCTGGCAGGCCAGGCTGGCCGACAGCGCAGCGCCGGACGAGGCATGGGCCACACGGCTTTCAGACGGTTCGGCGGTGGCCTGCTCACAGGCAGCCTCACAGGCAGCCAGCAGGGCAGCGTCCACACGGCCCAAAAGCGGCCCCCAGAAGTCCGGGGCAAGCCGCATGCCCGGACCATAAAAATAACACGTGCAACGGACAGCCAAAGCCACGGCCTCATCCATCGACACCTGCCGCCAATGGTCGGGCAGCTCCGCTCCCCTCTTGTCCAAAGCTGGCAGGGATTGCAGCGTTGGGCCGTGCTCCAGCCAGTAGACAGTCCGCGCGCCCGCCGTAAGGGCGCTTCGCCACGGGCAGCCGGGCCCAAGGCCCAAGACCAGCGCGTCCTCACCCTCGCCTGCACATCGCCAGGACTCCTGCGCCTCGGGCAGCGTCAGCGTGCGCCCAAGAGCGTCGGGCAGGCTTATGCGCTGCGGTCTCGATACTTGGCCTGTTTTCAATATATTGCCCGATTATCCTTATCATGAAGGGTGATTACGGGAGCGTAGCCCTACATTGCGGGCATGTCTGCACTTTGAAGATAAAAATACGCTAAAGAGGTTGCCCCCAAACGGGGAGGGGGCATTTCCTTTTGCCTCATGCCTTGAATCTTTACGCTTGCTCCACCGAACGCGGTACGGATGTTCCGCGCAGGCCATCCCGGCAAAAAGCGTTGGTGCTGCAACGTCAAGCGGACAAAATCTGTCAGTTTCAGGCTCGCTTGCGTACAGCATAGCCAATGCATACCACAACGGGCAAGAGCGGCTGATACAAAAAACCCCGCCACATTTCTGTGGCGGGGCCCGTGTTACAGGAATACCCGAGTGTGCTTGCGCTGTTTACTTGACCACGCCGCAGGCTATGCGGGCACCACCGCCGCCCAGGGGGGCGGGCTGGTCGGCATAATTGTCGCCACCGGCATGGATAATGACCGAGCGTCCCTTGAGGTCCTTGACGGCCAGATTGGGAGCGTTCAGCGTACCCTTGACTTCACCCTTGGCATTGGCGTTGATGGCAGGAAGGTCACCCTTGTGACCCTGCTTGCCGGGGCCTTCATGCTTGGCGGTTTTATCGGGGTCAAAGTGGCCGCCCGCCGCCAGACCGGCCACCTTTTTGCCGTCTTTTTCAGCAGGAGTGCAGGCGGGATTTTCGTGCACGTGCATGCCGTGTTGGCCTTCGCTGATGCCCATAACATCCATCAGGATATCAACCCCACCCTTGCCATCATCCGTAAAGGTAACGAAACCAATGGCTTCGCCCACACCTTCATCGGTAATCTTATTGACAGGAACCTTGACGCTCTCCGCCTGTGCAGCGCCCGCTCCTATCCAGAGTGCGCAGCACACAAAACACAAGGCCAGCAGCATTTTTTTCATATATTGTCCCCTTTTTATGTGGCGTACGGCAAGCCAGCTTGCCGGTACCTGTTAAACCTTACTAATACGCTAGCGCATCCCCTGGGTCTGGTCAACGCGTCATTTTTTTTTTCGCGGGCTCTTGCCCCCTGCGCCACTTGGCGAAGCGAAGAAAAAAGAGTATGTATGCGCGTTGGTATATATTATGAAGGAATATCGAGACCATTACTTCCTCAAGGCCAAGCGCGAGAATTATCCCGCGCGTTCGGTCTACAAGCTCAAGGAACTGGACGCCAAGTTCCGCCTGTTGCGGCCCGGCCAAAAGATTTTGGACCTGGGGGCAGCCCCTGGCTCATGGTCATTGGGCGCGGCGGAAAAGGTGGGTTCCCGAGGCCTGGTTCTTGCCTGTGACATTCAAAACACGGAGACGACCTTTCCCCCCCAGGTCACCTTCATGCAAGAGGACGTGTTTGACCGCTCTGCGGCCTTTGAGGCCAAGCTTTTAGAACTCGGCCCTTTTGATCTTGTCATAAGCGACATGGCCCCCCGTACAACTGGCACCCGCTTTACCGACCAGGCCCGCTCGCTGGACCTGTGCGTTGAGGCGTTGGCCGTTGCCTGCCTGCATTTGAAGCAGGGCGGGAGCTTTGTGGTGAAAATTTTCATGGGCCCGGACGTACAGGAGTTGCTGACGCCTATGCGCAAAGCGTTTGCTACGGTCAAGTCCTTCAAACCCAAGAGTTCGCGTGCCGAAAGCAAGGAAACTTTTTTTGTTGGCCTTGGTTTTCGCGGCAAGCCGGACCAGACTGACCCTGTGGACGCGCCGCCGGGCCAGTAAAACAATTATTCATAAAGGTTTCGGAGGTTTTATGTCTGGTCACAGTAAATGGGCCAATATTCAGCACCGCAAAGGCCGTCAGGATGCCAAACGCGGTAAAGTATTCACCAAGGCTGCCAAGGAAATCATCATCGCCGCAAAAACCGGCGGCGACCCTGCAAGCAACTCCCGTTTGCGCGCGGCCATAGCCGCAGCCAAAGCGGTGAACCTGCCCAAGGACAAGATTGAGGGCGCCATCCGCAAGGGCACCGGTGAAGACGCTGGCGGCGACATCACCGAAACCTTCTACGAAGGCTACGGCCCGGGCGGCATTGCCGTCATGGTTGAAGTGGCTACCGACAACAAAAACCGCACCGTGGCCGAAGTACGCCATCTTTTCTCCAAGCACGGCGGCTCAATGGGTGAAAACGGCAGCGTAGGCTGGATGTTTGACCGCAAGGGCGTCATCACCATTGAAAAAAGCGCCTACCCTGAAGACAGGATTATGGAAGCCGCCCTTGAAGCCGGCGCTGACGATGTTATTGATGATGAAGAAGCGTGGACCATTCACACGGCCATGAGCGACTTCACCGCCGTGCGGGACGCTCTTGAAGCCGCCAGCATCGCCATGCTGTCTGCGGAACTGGCTATGGTGCCGCAAAACCTGGTGGCTGTTGACGCCGACATGGGCCAGAAGGTACTGCGCCTGATGGACGCAATGGACGACAACGACGACGTTCAGAACGTCTATGCCAACGTGGACTTTCCCGACGATATGCCCACCGACTAGGGGCAGTCTCCAACTAATTCTTTTGTCCAACTGGCGGCGTCAAAAGGCCATCTGTTACTCCAGTCAGGTACCGTAAGAGTACAGCCTTTTTGTAAAGAAGGCCTTTTTTCTTGCCCTTGGCGCAAAATAATTTAGTTAAGAACAGCCCCCTAGAGCATTTTGACATTGAAAGGCGCGCAAATTTGCCCTCAAATCATTGCCGCAAAAGGCGCTGGCGGGCCTTGCCCGCCGTCAAGCGACCATCTCAAGCCAACTGACTGAACTGGCTAAAAAATCAAACTTGTCCCCCCGCTCCGCCTGAGGTAGGCTACAACCTGCCCAGGCGGAGCGGGCAAAAATCACAAGCTTTTTGCAAAGCAGCCCAGCGTTCCCGGACGACGCAGACAGTTCCGGCAATCATCTTGAAGGCAGGCGTCACATGCAGGCATGGGACTTGGAATTTCGCGACCTCTGCGTTGGCTATGGCAGCCACGTGGTTCTTCGCGACATCAATGCAACACTGCCCGGCGGTAAGGTATCGGTCATCCTGGGTGGTTCCGGTTGCGGCAAATCAACGCTGCTGCGCCACATCATCGGCCTTTCTCGGCCACTTTCTGGCCGGGTACTGGTAGGCGGGCGCGACCTCTTTGCCCTTAACAAAGCCGATTTTCGCCGCATCCGTCGCTATATGGGCGTGCTTTTTCAAGACGGTGCCCTGCTTGGTGCCCTGTCTTTGGTGCAAAACGTCACCCTGCCCCTGACCGAACATTTGCGCCTGCCACCCGAAACTGTCCGCGAAGCGGGCATGCGGGTGCTGCGCATGGTGGATCTTGAAGATTTTGCCGATTTTTATCCCAACCAGCTTTCGGGCGGCATGCGCAAGCGCGCGGGTCTTGCCCGGGCCATCGTGGCAGAACCGCAAGTGCTGCTGTGCGACGAACCGACATCGGGCCTTGACCCCATAACCGCCGCCCGTATGGATGACCTGCTGCTGGCCATGCGTGAGCAATACGCCAACATGAGCGTGGTTGTCGTGAGCCATGACCTGGCAAGCCTGCGGGCAATTGCCGACCATGTTCTGGTGCTGGCAGATGGAAAGGCGCTGTTTTCCGGCACGCTGGCCGAGCTTGAAGCCAGCGAAAACCCTTATTTGCGTCAGTTTTTACGCCGCGAAGCCGGGGACGAACAGCGCCACGACCTGCACCAGCCCATTGACCCGACAGTGAGCGGCGCCATTGACAAGTGGTTGGCTTCCTAGCAACGCGCACGCATGGTGCGATGTCCTCTTTCTGCCGGAGCACGCAGGCACACTGTAACAAACAAATTTCGCCCTCTGGGCAGAATGACCACTGGCATCACCACGCCCGACCTTGGAGCATTTCAACCTTGAAAATGCTGCAATGCCCGGCGGCGGGTAGACCGAGCCGCCCGCCGCAGCACGGCGTGGATTTAGCCGAAAACCGCGTTTTCAGCTAAATGTCAGCTTTGAAATTGTAGTAAATTTCAAAGCGAATCTGCACCAGAGGCTTGCCACCGGCATGGTTGAAGAGACTGACGCCGCCCAAGCAATACAGTTCAACCTAGTACCGCCTGGGGGTTGAAACTTTGTGGCTGCCTTCATATAGTATCGACGAATGACTGTAGCTTGAGCTACGGGGGAGTAATGCAAACCTAATGAGTACTGTACGCGAAACCGCTGTGGGCCTTTTTGTACTGATCGGCCTGCCCTGCGTTGCCTACCTGACCGTCAAGCTTGGCAAGATGGAGGTTTTTTCTGGCACGGGCTACGAGCTCCATGCCAACTTTGAATCCGTTTCCGGGCTGCGCGTCGGCGCGGATGTAGAAATGTCCGGTGTGCCTGTTGGCAAGGTCACAGGCATCAGCCTGGATTCTGACCCCATGCGCAGTCAGGCCGTTGTGCGCCTGCGCCTTGAGAAGAACCTGCACCTTTCTGATGACAGCATTGCCTCCATTCGTACCAGCGGCCTCATTGGCGACAAATTCATCAGTATTTCCCGTGGCGGATCTGACCACATACTTGCTCCCGGTGACACCATAACGGAAACAGAATCCTCCGTTGACCTGGGTACCCTTATCAGCAAATACGCTTTTGGAGGAGTGAAATAGATGTTCACCCATGCATTTTCACGCCGTATCACCCTCACTTTGTGCGGCCTGCTGCTGGCCTGCATTCTTTTGCCCGCAGCCGCGCAGGCCAATTCTCCTGCCAGGCAGGCGCTTGAAACGGCCACCGACCGCATTCTGAACTTCATTAAAAATCCTGACTACGTGAACCCCGCCACGCGCGGGCCTATCCGTCAGCAGATTGAAGACGAAGTGCTGCACATTTTTGACTTCGGCGAATTTTCTTCACGCACCGTGGGGCCGCGTTGGCGCACCTTCACTCCGGAACAAAAAAAGGCCTTCAGCGACGCCTTTGCCGACCTGCTTATCAACACCTACGTCAACAAAATTGACGGCTATAACGGCGAGCAGGTAATCTATACGGGTGAAGTTGCCTCAGCCAAGGGCGACCGCGTCGAAGTGCGCAGTGTCATCACCATGAAGGATGGCAAAAAAGTGCCTGTGGCCTACCGCATGCTGCCCAAAAACGGCAAATGGATGGTCTACGACGTGCTCATTGAAAATATCAGCCTGGTCAAAAACTATCGAACCCAGTTTCAGGACATCCTGAATACGGATTCGCCGGAAAACCTCATTGCCCGAATCAAATCCAAGGCGGTGGAAGTGCGGCAGGAACATGGCAAATAACCCCTTACCGCACAAGGCTCTGACTCTTGCCCTGAGCCTGCTGTTGTTGGCTTGTGTTGTTTGTCTGAACAGCAGCAATGCTTTTGCGGCACAGAGTGTCAGGCAGCCTCCCACGCCTTCCACGGTCTACGGGGGGGCGCCCATGCTGCCCCCCGGAGCGGTCACCGTTACGCCCTACGGATCATTGCGGGTATCGGACGAACTGGATGACTACGACACCTCGGGCATAAGCAGTATTGCCGATCCCTTTGAACCCTGGAACCGCTTCTGGTTTCATTTCAATGACATCTTCTATATCTATATCGCCAGACCTGCCTATGATGCCTGGGTGTTCGTCACCCCCCACCAGATACGTGGCGGCTTGAAAAATTTCTTTTCAAACTTGCTCTTTCCCGTGCGGTTTGTGAACAACATCCTTCAGTTCCGCTTTATGGAAGCAGGGGTGGAGTTTGGCCGCTTTGTCATTAACACCACATCAAGCTTTGGCCTCGCCGACGTGGCCAAGGGCAAAAAAACCATTGTGCCCGTTGACCCCACGGGCGAAGATTTTGGTCAGACGCTTGGGCGGTGGGGCATCGGCCAGGGATTTTATCTGGTGTGGCCCCTCATCGGCCCAAGCTCCGCGCGTGACACCGTCGGGCGCGTGGGCGACCTCTTTGCCGACCCGCTCTTTTACCTGCAGCCCTGGGAACTTGGCGGCGGGGTCGGGGCTGGCCTGCGCTTTAACGCCCTGGGCGATGTGCTGCCCCTCTATGAAGACCTGAACAGCGTGGCTCTTGACCCCTATATCGCCATGCGCGAAGCCTATGCGAACTTTCGCAGATCGCAGGTCATGCACTGATGACGCTTTGAGCAAACTGATACTGTAAACGTAAAGGGCCGCCTTACCACAAGGCGGCCCTTTACGTTTGGCGCGGGTTTGGGGCCCCTTGTCTAAACTTTTTCTTGTCGCCGCCGTTAGTATTCACAGCGGCTTTTGTTGTCATTGGCCGTTGGCACGCGCTGTTCCTGCCGCGCGCCCGAAAGCAGGAGGAAAAAACTGCCTTAAAATCTTGCACGCATCTTGCAACAAGATGGCGAACCCGGCATAAACCTGCCCGGTATAATCCTGCCTGGCACAAACCTGCCTGGTATATATGCCCCCTGTCGGGATAAAAATATTTTGATGAGAGGCGCCTATGGCCACCAGCATATCCGGATCCAATGCCATTTCCGGCCTGAGCGGCATGGACACCAATTTTGATGAAGTGCTTGCCAAGCTCAAAAAGGTTGAATCCACGCAGCTTAACAATCTGACTGCCTGGAAGTCCGACTGGAGCCTGCGCTATGACGCGTTTGGCGCCATCATTGAGCAGGTGCAGGTCGCAAGCAACGTGCTCTCGACGTTGGGCAGCAAAAACAGCTTTGTCACCAAGAACGTCACCAGCAGCAATGATAACATCCTGACGGCGGTTGCCAACGCTTCCGCACAGGATGTGCAGCACACTGTCAATGTACTGCAACTGGCAAACAACTCCGTATGGGCCAATACGGGGCATGTTTTCAGTTCCAAAACTGACGTCATCAACGATTCCGGGGTGGAACAAAACTTTACCTTCACCTATGCCGGAACCACCACGAGCATCAAAATACCGCCCAAGACCACGCTGGATTCCTTTGCCAGCATGGTCAACAGTTCTACTGAAAACCCCGGCATCAAAATCAGCCTTGTGCGGACAGGTACGGGATACGTGTTCCAGGTTGCGGGCAAGAGCACCGGCGCAGAAAACGCCCTCGTTATCCACAACAGCAACCTTGTGGGCATGAACTCGGCTAACAGTATCTCCACCTGGAGAACAAACAATTCTCTCAATCTTGATGAAACACTGATTGATCCCAACAAATACGCCTATGACCTGTACATGGAGGACGGCTCCAGGTTCAGCGTCTCCATCACAGGCGACAAGACCAACCAGAACCTTGCGGATCAGATCAACACGCAGACGGGCCGCAATGTGGCCGCACTGGACAGCAGCGGCAACCTGACCCTCACGGGCGTGACGGCCATGTACCAGCGCGACACGGCAACCACAGCCAAGGCCATACCCGCCAGCGCCAAGGTTGCCCTTACTGCTGGCAGCGCCAACACTCCGCTGACCAGCGACCTTACCGTTACCATGCAATACGATGACGGCATCACGCCTCAAGGCACGCGCTCGGTCACCATCAAGGCGGGCACCACCATGCGTGACGCCCTCGCCCAGATGGCCCAGGCTTCGGGCATGAAGTCGGCAGACCTGAGCATGGGCACCAACGGCGAATGGTCTGTCAACCTTGAAAATATTACAAACGTAAGCTTCAGCGGCGCTGAAGCGGCAGCCTATACCCCCACCTATACTGCGGCGCAAACGGGCACTCTCATAGGCGGTCTTGCATCCGCCACCACGGCGCTGGTTTTCAAGGCAGACATGCTCGACAAGGCCATCGGCGGCAATACCCCCGACGGCAGCATGTTCACCTACACCCGTGTGGGCGAAGACGGGGTTGCAACAACCATATCAATAGCGAATACGGCCACCTATAAAGATCTGGCCGATGCCGTTGCCGGAAGCACCACAAGCCCTGACGCCAGCGGCAACATTTTGGTGTCGCTGGGCAATACCGCCAAATTCTACCTCAGCCAGGGCAAGGGCGGCGGCATGGACGGCCTGACCACCAGCACCGCCACAACCGCCCAGGGCGTCACGCTTCTGCCTCCGTCCGCCACTCTGGACCCCACGCAGCCTGACCTCAACTATACCGTCACCCTTAACGACGGCAGCCAGGTCGGTGTGGGGCCCATACCCAGCGGCTCCTCCATGCAGGATGTGGTAGAAAAAATTCAGACGGCTCTGGATGCAGATCCAGCTGCCATAGCGGCCGGAGCAAGCGCCAAGCTTGTCAAGGCAAACGGGGATCCCTGGACTGACGAGAACGACGGCCCCGCCTACCTTGAGTTCAACAATATTCAGGGCGTCAGCGGGCCTGGCATCACGGGGCAGGTCATCACGTCCTCCAACTGGAATATCCAGCAGGCCACCAATGCCCGCTTTACTGTGGACAACTGGCCCATTGAAATGGAGTCGGCCTCCAACAGCGTCAGCGATGTCATTGACGGCGTGGTTTTTACCCTTCAGGACGAAGGCCAGGCGCGCATCAGCGTAAGCACCGACATCACCTCGGTGGAAACGTCCATCCAGACATTTCTGGACGCTGTGAACTCTGTGCTTCTGACCATTCGCGAGTTCACAAGTTTTGATAAGGATAAAGAAACCACCACCAACGACCCGGACCATATCAACAACTCCAACTACAGCCCCTCGCAGCTCACGGCAGAAAAAGGCGGCCTGCTTCAGGGCAACTATGGCGTGCAGCTTTTCAAGTCGCGGTTCAACAGTCTGCTGGGCAGCCCGCCTCCTGGATTCAAAAGCCGCACCAACGCTGATGATCTGCTCTCGGGCGACGTGTTGGCGAGCCTGGCCAACCTTGGCATCAAGGTCAACAATAACGAGGCCAGCGACAAGTTCGGTCTGCTGGAAATAGCCCCCGGATCCTCCATTGCCGCCCTGCAGCAGATGGATCAGGAAAACTATTCCAACATGATCACCAACAACCTGGAAGCCGTGGTGGATTTTTTCTGCACCGAGGGCACAGGTGCCAGCACATCTTCGTCTTTTCGCTACAGCAGCCACGTGTCGGGCATCACCAAGGCCGGATCATATGATGTAAGCTATACGGTTGACGCCAGCGGCAACATTGAAAAGGTTATGGTGGGCGGCGTTGAGGCCACACGAGATCTGAGCCAGGCTGGGTATTACTACAGCGTGGGTTCTGGCGACGGTAGGGGTTTGGCCGTTCTTATCGACGACCTGAGCCAGGGCGAACACACAGGCCAGGTGCGCATCAAGGAAGGCCTGGTGCAGACCGTCAACAGCTTTATGAAAAGCGAGCTGGTATTTAACGACGTCAACGTGTCCGCCACAGGCAAAAACAATGCCGATGTCATTGCCCTCAAATCACAGAACGGCGCTCTCATGGTCTTGCGCAACAACTACAAGACCATTATGGACAACATCGACAAAAAGATCACACAAGAGCAAAACCGCCTGTCTCTTTGGGAGTCAAGGCAGAAAAAATATTTCGCCAATCTGGAAACATTGTTGAACAATTACGGCAGCATGCAATCCCAGTTAGAATCGCAGATAACCAAGTTGAATAGCAGCAGCAAGAGCTGACACAGGCTCGCACGAGGATAAGATATGAACAAGGCGGCCAACGCATATTTTCAGACCAAGGTTGGCACCACTGACCAGGGGCAACTTTTGCTCATGCTCTATGATGGTGCCCTCAAGTACATCCAGCAGGCGCGCACCAAAATGCTTGCCAAAGATTTTGCTGGCAAGGGTATCATGATCTCAAAGGTCATTGACATCGTTAACGAACTTGCAGCCTCTCTTAATATGGACAAGGGCGGCAGCCTGGCTGTCAACCTCAATAACCTCTACCTGCTCTGCACGGCCCGCCTGCTGCGGGCCAACCTCAAGATGGATGTGGAATCGCTGAACAGCGTAGAGACCATACTGTCTGGCCTGCGCGGGGCCTATGCCCAGATTATCGAAACCCCCGAGGCTCGCAAAGCTGCGGCAGACATTGCAGTGCGCATGCAGCCCACGGGGTCGGTAACCAAGACGGCGCAGCCCCTCATGCAGCACCAGGGCACAGCGGTGCCCCGCTCCCACGCGCAGGCGGCCTACGGGCGTAACGCCATGATGCCACCACAGGCAATGGGCGCCCCCACTGCTGGCGCTGCAGCACCTCTGGCCAACCTGCCTGGGTATTCGCCAGCTCCGGCTGCCATGCCTGCGGCTCCGGCTACCATGCCTGCGGCTCCGGCCGCCATGTCGGGCGCACCGGCCGCTGCTGCACCTCCGGTGCAACCGGTTCCCCGTGCCCATGTACAGGCCTTTGATCAGGCCATGAGCCAGCCGCCTGCCGCGCCCAGAGGTTTTTCCCCTGGCAGGCTGCCCGGAGCATATGGCAAAATGCCCCCGCGTGATTAAAAGCAGACTGTGAGAATGGCCACGCAAATACAGAACAAAAAGCGCAACCACTAAAAATACGTTCTGTTAACAGGCACGCATCGTGCCCACGCCACAAACACATACAGCCACAAATTCATCGCTCCCCGCTTCTGCAACACAGAAGCGGGGAGTTTCAGTTTTTATGCACTGCCGGCGGGGCTGCGCCTCTGACAGCACCCCACAAAACATTCCAATACACAAGTGCTCACTAGCGCCACAAAGCATTCTCGTTCATCTGCGCCAGTATTATTCTCAGCAGGCCGTGTCGCGTTTTTTTCTGGTCTGGACAAAACCCAAGACCTGGATAAAATGTGAGCATAGTCACAGATTGTGCGGGGGTTTTGTGTTGTACACTGAGCCTGCGCCCGCAACAGTGCCGCTGCGTCTTCCCGCCAGCCGCGCTCTGCCAGATCGGATATCCAGCCGGGAAAACAGGAGGTTTTATGACAAGCCGACAGCACGACGCTCACTTTGATTCTCTTGAGAACGAAGAGGCTTCACAGCAGACCACAGTGGCTGATGCCCTGTGCTCGGGCGTGCTGAGCGCCCTTGCCCCCAATGAAAGAGATGCTTTGTCCCGCCATGCGCGTCTGCAAACCTTTGCTCCCGGTGCCGCCCTTTTTCAGGAAGGGGACAAAAGCGCAGACGCCATGCTGGTTTTGTCCGGGCTGGTCAAGCTGTGCCGCCACAGCAGTCAGGGCAAGGAGTGCGTATTGCACCTTGTGCATACCGGAAAATTTCTGGATATTGGCGTGCTTTTTTATGAGGGCGGCCTGCCCATCTCGGCAGTGGCCCTGCAACCTACCACCGTACTGAGCCTCAACCGCGGGGCTTTTTTGCATACGCTTGAAAACAACGCGCCGTTGGCCGTCAGCCTGCTGGGGGCCATGAGCCTGCGCCAGCGTTTGCTCATCACCAAAATCGCAGGCTCGCAAGGCCGCATATCCGTGGCGGGGCGTGTTGCCGCGTGGCTTTTGCACCGCTCAAAGATGGAAAAAAGCGCGACCCTGCGGCTGGGGGTCACCCAGGAAATACTGGCCCGCCTTATGGGCATCAGCCGTGAAAGTCTCAGTCGTGAACTTTCGGCGCTTTCTTCGGCGGGTATCATCGACCACAAGCACCGCAGCATTACTCTTCTGGATCATGGCGCCCTGGTGCAAAGGGCGCGAGGGTAGCAAAATTTAGCGCAGGTCATTTTTGCGGCAGTTCCAAGCCCCCCCGCGCCCGCGAGAGACTCCCTGTACCGTACCGAAGTAAAATAAGGGGCCCTCCCCCACAATAATCTTCAACATTTAAAAAGGCTCAGATAAAAATATGCGCGCCTGCATCGTCTACTCATCCTGCACCGGAAACACCCGCAAAGTGGCGGAGGCCATGTCCGAGGCGTCCGGTGTGCCGTGCTATGCCGTACGCAATGCCCCGGCCCCGCAGGACTACGACCTGCTGGCCGTGGGCTTTTGGGTGCGCAAAGGCCTGCCCGATGCCCGGGCGCAACGCTACATACAAGGGCTTGAGAACAAGAACGTCTTTTGTTTTGGTACGCTTGGGGCGTGGCCCCAATCAGAGCACGCCCTGAACTGCCTGCGCTCTGCCGAAGCCTTGCTGGAAGAAGGCGGCAATACTGTGCTGGATAGTTTTTTGTGCCAGGGCAAGGTGAACCCCCAGGTTGTGGCGGCCTCACAACGCAAGGGAACCCACCCAATGTCTGCGGCCCGGCAGGAGCGGCTGCAAGAGGCCGCCCGCCACCCTGATGAAAACGACTTACAAACGGCAAGCCAGCGCTGGTTGCGCTGCCTGACGGCGGTTCACACCGCCCTTCACCCATAAGGAGCCCCTCATGCGCAGAAAAAAGAGTGAATGTAACGATCCGGCCTTTTTTGACGAAGTATTCGCTGCTGCCGACGAGCTGTTTCTCGCCATGCACGACGGCGACTACCCCTATGTGCTGCCCCTGAACTTTGTCCGGCAAAACCAGGCAATCTATATCCACTGCGCACTGGAAGGACACAAGCTGGACTGCATCCGGCAAAATCCCCGTGTGGCCTTTACCCTCATTGCGGATGTGACCATAAACCGCGAAAAATCCACCACCTATTTCAAGTCCCTCTGCGGCAAGGGCCAAGCCTGTATCATTGAGGATGAAGCCGAGAAAGGCCGCGCCCTGGACGCCATCGCCCAACGCTACGCGGCCCTGTGCCCGCAACCCGCCCCACAGACCAATATACATCGCACGGCAATTGTGCGCATAGGCATAGAAGAATTGGTGGGCAAGCGTAGACTTCCTTCATAAGCAGCTTGGATCGGGTTAACGAAAGTTAACGAGGGAATACTTTGTGGGGGGGGGGGAACCTTTTTTGCAAAAAGGTAGCCCCCACACCCCAAAACACTAAAACCTTTAACTTATTTCAGCATATCATAGAGAGTCTCCTGCCGCAAAACGTGGTCCCCGGAGGCTGGACCTTCTTGAGCATTTATTGCCGGAAACAGATGCACAGCAACGGCCAAAGTCTTTGCGCCTGTTTGGTAACGATAATTTGAGGGCAACCACTGGCGAAATTTCAGGTGTGCAGCGCATCCGTCGCCACACGCTTGAAATCTTACAGACTCAAGCTGAGGCAATCCGGCCTGGCGCAGCGCATCGCAAAGACACAATTAGCTGCTTTTAAAGGAAGTCTTACATGGGCGGAGCTTCCCGTCTTATCCCCTTGCCAAGTTTTTTGGCGTTCGCGCTGGCTGGCGCGCACTTTTGGCGTGCAGGCTGGCCCTCGTTAACAGCCGCCTGCGGCCTGGTGGCTCTGCTGACCTTGACGCGTCTTGCCTGGGTGCGCCACCTCCTGCTGCTGGCCCTGCCGCTTTTGGCCGCCCGCTGGATATGGACCACCGCGCAATTTGTGCAGATACGGCAACTTATGGAGCAGCCCTGGCAACGGCTTGCCGTCATTCTTCTGTCTGTAGCCCTGTTTACGGCTCTGGCCGCCCTGCTGCTGCTCAGGCAAAGGGCCCAGCAGTGGTACTGCCGCAACGAAGAGGCTGCAAGAGCGCAAATGGGGGCCATGATAGTGTGTCTGGCCCTGTTGCTGCCCGTGTGGTTCATGAAGCCGCAACTGCTGCTGCTTGAGCGCTTTCTCCCCCAGGGGGGCCTCATCCAGATACTGCTGGCTGCCCTGTGGGCGGTACTGGCCGCAGGCTGGCTTGGTGACCGCCATACGGCACCACGCGCCCGCATGCGTCTTTGGCGGCTGTTTTCTCTGGTGTTTTTCGGCCAGCTTGTGCTGGGCCTTGTTGTAGAAAGCCGCTTTCTGCTCACTGGCAGCCTGCATTTGCCCGTGCCGGGCATCATCGCGGCCGGGCCCATCTACCGTGGCGGCGGCTGGTTCATGCTCGGTCTTTTTGGCCTCTCTACCCTGCTTGTGGGTGCTGCATGGTGCAGCCAACTGTGCTACTTTGGCGTATGGGACGCCACGGCGGCGCAAAAATCCAAAAATTCCCCACCCCCGGCCTGGCTGCCCCGCCTGCGGCTAATCATGCTGGCCCTGACCCTGATAACCGCCCTGACCCTGCGACTTACAGGCGCATCCACTGTGGCGGCCCTGTCCTGCGGTCTTTTGCTGGGCCTGCTGCTGCTGCCCTGCGCACTCCTGATCAGCCGTGCTCGCGGGTACGCGTCCTACTGCCAGGGCATTTGCCCGCTGGGGCTTCTGGGCCAATGGCTTGGGCGCATCTCGCCCTGGCGCATACGCCGTGTGGGCCCCTGCAGCGGTTGCCACGCCTGTATCCGCGTATGCCGCCAAAACGCCATGACCGAAAAAACGCTTGAAAGCGGCGCGCCCTCCGCAGACTGCCATCTCTGCCGTGACTGCACTCATGTCTGCCCCAAACAGGCCTTGGCAGTGACCTGGTTCGGACGCTCAGCAAGCGCCAACTGGGCCGGAACCGTATTTGTTGCTCTGCTGGCCGGCCTGCACGCGGCCTTTCTGTTCATGGCCCGCATCTGAATTGTGGGAATGGAAATTAACAAGGATTTGCCATGACGCGCATTCTGAACCGTATACGTACAAGCCAGTCGCAAGCCCGCGTGGGCTGGAATGAAATTTTCTGGGCCTGGGCGGGCAGCAGCCTTTCCATCGCCTGCCTTGCCCTGCTGGAAAAAGTCTGCGCGCAGGAGTGGAACCTGCCCCTGCTCATCGGCTCTTTTGGAGCCTCTGCCGTGCTGGCCTTCGGCGCACCCCACAGCCCGCTGGCACAGCCGCGAAACCTTGTGGGCGGGCACGTTCTCTCCGCCTTTGTGGGTGTCAGCAGCCAGGCCATGCTGGGCGCAGAACCCGTCATGGCCGCGGCCCTGGCCGTCTCCACCGCCATCGCCCTCATGCATATGACCCAGACCCTGCACCCCCCAGGAGGGGCCACGGCCCTCATCGCCGTTATCGGCGGCCCCGGCATCCACGATATGGGGTACTGGTACGTCTTGCTGCCCTGCGCCGCAGGTGCCGTAAGCATGCTCATACTGGCTCTGGTCGCCAATAACCTTGCGGCAAAAAAGAAATACCCCCTCTTCTGGTGGTAAGGATTTCACCTTGCAATGCTTGCAGGGGAGGGGCACTCTTGAAGAGGAAAGGCTTTGCGGGGAGGGATATGTTTGAGTGTTGGAGTTTTGTGGGGGAGGGCCCTTTTGTAAAAGAGTCGCCTCCCCCACCACCTCTAAAACTTTTATCTGTATTTCAATAAATTACGGGCAGTCGCCTGATCCATAGCAAGTCCCTCAAGCCAACGGCCGCGAAAGCACACGGCCACAAGCCCGTCACGCTTGCCACACCTCACCAAAAAGAGTAGCCATATATTTTTTAGAATTTGGTGAGGTCCAACACATGTCGAGCGATTCTTCCGCTTCCCCCCTGGCGGAGGGCCTGCGCCGCGCACTGCCCATTGTACTTGGCTATACGCCGGTGGGTTTTGCCTTTGGCGTTCTGGCTGTCAAAAACAATATTCCTCCGTCTCTGGCTGTGGCCATGTCCATGCTCATGTTTTCCGGCTCCGGCCAGTTTGTCTTTGCGGGCATGTGGGGCGCGGGCGCGGGCACCCTGTCCATCATGGCGGCGGTCTTTATCGTGAACCTGCGGTATCTGCTCCAGTCTGCGGCGGAGTCCCCCTGGCTGGTCGGTCTGCCACGCTTGCAGCGCTTTTTGCTGGGCCTCGGACTCACCGACGAAACCTTTGCCGTACACATTACGGCCTTTCAAAACGGCTGGAAGCGCAACCTCACCACACTCTTTGTCTGCAACCAGACCACCCAGGCCGCCTGGGTGGGCGGCAGCGCCATCGGCGCTTTTTGCGGCGAGCTTGTTACCGACGTCAAACCCATAGGCCTCGACTACGCCCTCACAGCCATGTTCATTGCCCTGCTGGTGCCACAGTGTGTGAACCGCCTGCATGTGCTCATTGCCATTTTTACCATGACGCTTTCCATCGCGCTCAAGGTCGCGGGCATGAGCCAGTGGAACATCGCCGTGGCCACAGTGGTTGGCGCAAGCCTTGGCACGGCCCTGCTGCTCTACAAAGATAAAAAAGACGCCGCGTGTGCTCGACGCGCCGGCACCGTGTCCAGTACGCAGCTTTCCAGCGCGCAGCCGTCCAGCACACCGCCGCACACCGCCCCCACAGCGCCAGACGCAAGCCAGAGCAGTCCTGGCCGCCCCCCGGCGGGCGGCAAAAAACAAAACAATTCCAGCATACTGACCAGCACAGGCCGTATGACGGCAAACCCTGACGAGGCAAACTCATGACCGAACCAGGCTGGCTTGATAACAACCTTGTCCTTATTTTGTGCATCGCGGGCTGCACCCTGGTAACCCTGCTGCCCAAGATTCTGCCCGTGACCTTTCTTAGAGGGGACAATCTGCCCCCGGCACTGCGCCACTGGTTGTCCTTTGTGCCTGTGGCGGTCATGGCCGCCCTGGTTGGCCCCGATATTTTTATCTACGAAGGGCAGTTCAACCCCGGCCCGTCCAACCTCTTTCTTATGGTGGCCCTGCCCGCACTTGTGGTGGCCTGGTGGAGCAAAAATTACTTTCTTACCATTGTTGTGGGCATCGGACTGGTCATACTTGCCCGCTACACGGGTCTGTACTGATGCACGCCAACGAAAACAAAAAAAACTTTTCCGCCTCGCAGCCCCAATCCCTGCACAAACGCCGCAAGCCTGCCCCGGCTCTTGCCGCGCCAACAAGGAGCGGCCGCCTGCTGGTGCGTCTGGCCCCACAGGATACGGCAATATTTCGTTTTTTGCTCGAAGCCTACGACCACACTGCCTATTTTACAGTGCTGGAATCCAAAACAGCCCTGCTCAAAATCGTCTTTTCGCCTCACCTTGAAAACGAAACACGCACTGCCCTTGCCCAAATGGCCCAAAGCCTGCCCTTTTGCGTTGAAGAGTGGCCCCTTGGCAACCTACCACAGGAGTGCAAAAAGACTTTGAGATAACCGCGTTTTCTGTTATGACTGCCCTGTTGCGGGAGAGCGGGCCCGGGGTGGCCCGGACCCGTTTTTTCACGCCCGCGCAGTGGGGCGATCCCTTGCACAATCGCCCGGCAAACAGGCCGGTTATCAAGACGAGGCAGACAAATGTCACTGACATACAAAAGAGTTTTGCTCAAACTGAGCGGCGAAGCCTTGGCTGGCCCCAACAAAACCGGCATCGACCCCGACACCGTAGCAGAAATTTGCCGTGAAATCGGCACTGTTCTCGCTATGGGGGTGGAGATGGCCCTGGTTATTGGCGGGGGCAATATTTTTCGCGGGCTTTCAGGTTCCGCCAAGGGTATGGAACGCTCCTCGGCCGACTATATGGGCATGCTGGCCACCGTGCTGAACGCCCTGGCCGTGCAGGACAGGCTGGAAAAACAAGGGGATTCCACCCGCGTGCGTTCGGCCCTCACCATGCAGGAAGTGTGCGAGCCC